>CALVKX010000039.1 GCA_944333375.1 uncultured Eubacteriales bacterium | reverse complement strand
GCCAACCCCGAGGGCACCGTGCTCGATCCCGTCTATACCGACGACTATGAGGCGCCCGACAAGGGCAAGGAAGCCGCGCTGTCGCTCTACAGCCAGGGCGCGGACGTGGTGTACGCCGTGGCGGGCAAGACCGGCCTGGGCGTGTTTGAAGCCGCGCAGGAGCAGGGCAAGTACGCCGTGGGCGTGGACAGCGACCAGAAGTACATCAACCCCGACGTCATCATCTGCTCCATGCTCAAGCGCGTGGGCGACAGCGTGTACGACGTCATCAGCAACTATCTTGAGGACGGCGTGTTCGACGGCGGCACGATCTGGAACGCCGATATGTCCAGCGGTCTGGTAGGCCTTGGCTATGGCGACGACACCATGACCCAGCAGGTCTCCGACGAGCTCAAGGCCGAGGTGGAGGCGCTGGCGGAAAAGATCATCGCGGGCGAGATTGAGGTCGAGAGCACCCGCTGAATTCTGATGGACAAACCCGGGCCCCTTGCAGGCGTCTGCCGCGCAAGGGGCCTTTGCAAAACGGAGGGATGCGCATGGGACGGAAACGGCTGGCCGCGGCGCTGCTGCTGTGCGTGCTTGTGCCCGCCGCGGCCCTGGCGGACTGGGCGGATGAGCAGTCGGACGCGCTGTGCGCGCGTATGACGGCGCTGGCGGCCGAGGAGGCGTATGTGCGCCTGTTCACCGATAATGACCAGGTGCTTTCGCAGGTGGAGCGCATGGCCGCCAACGCGGGGGCGGAGGTAAAGCGGCGCAGGCGCTTTGTGCTGCGGGACGAAGCCTCGTATGCCGACTATGTGGAATGGGAGGGCCTGGAGCTGCCGGCGCTGAGCGAAACGGCGGCCGGGGAGCTGGAAAAGCGGCTGGCCGCCATGCCCTCCAGCCTGCTCAATGGACAGGCCGGCGCGGAGTGGCTGGCGGCGGCAAGCCTGCTGACCGTGAGCGAGACCTTTCTGATGCCGGAGGGCTTTGTGCCCTGCATCGTGCTTTTGGACTATGGCACGGAGGCGGATGCGATGGTGGTGTTCACACAGACGGGCAGGGAGACCGTGACCGCGCAGGCGGCCTTTGTGAATGTGGAAACCGTGGAGGCCGCCATGGACGCGGTGCTGCTTTTGTATACGGAAGTTGAGGCGGAGGATTAACCGATGAACGACGCTTTCGCGGGCACGGAGATCGTCCGCTTTTCCCATGTGAGCAAGCAGTACCCCGGCACGCTGGCCAACGACGACGTGAGTCTGTCCATCCGCCGGGGCGAGGTGTTCGCGCTGGTGGGCGAAAACGGCGCGGGCAAATCCACGCTGATGAACCTGCTCTACGGCCTTCAGGCCCCCACGCTGGGCGAGATCTTCATCAAGGGAGAGAAAACAGGCCCCCAGCATAACCCCGAAAGCGCCATGCGCATGGGGGTGAGCATGGTGCACCAGCATTTCAAGCTGGTGCCGGGCTTTACGGTGGCGCAGAACATTATGCTTGGGCACGAGCCAAAGCGCGGCCTGTTTTACGACGAGGCCGCGGCCGCCCGGACGGTCCGTGCGCTCTCGGCGGAATACGGCCTGCAGGTGGAGCCCGGTGACGTGGTGCGCGATTTGAGCGTGGGCATCCAGCAGCGCGTGGAGATCTTAAAGGCGCTGCGCACGGGCGCGGACGTGCTGATTCTGGACGAGCCGACCGCCGTGCTCACGCCGCAGGAGGCGGAGGAGCTCTTTGAGGTCATCCGCCGCGTGGTAGACGAAAAGAATATGACGGTCATCCTCATCACCCACAAGCTCCCCGAGGTGATGCGTGTGAGCGACCGCGTGGGCGTGATGCGGCTCGGAAGGCTGGAGAAGGTCATGGAGACGCGCGATACCAGCGAGCGCGAGATCGCCTCGCTGATGGTGGGGCGCGACGTGATCTTCGGGGATTTGCGCGACAGCCGTGCCGCCGGGGAGGAGCGGCTGGTGATCCGAGGGCTGACGGCCCTGAGCGACCGCGGGCTTGAGGCGCTTGGCGGGGTAGATCTGACCGTGCGCGCGGGCGAGGTCGTGGGCGTGTGCGGCGTGGAGGGCAACGGGCAGACGGAGTTGGCCGAGTGCGTGGCGGGCATGCGGCCCGTGACGGGCGGAAGCGTCGTCCTCTGCGGCCGGGACGTGACCGGCTGCACGCCCGGAAGCATCCGAAGGGCGGGGCTGAGCTACATCCCCGAGGACCGCATCTCCATGGGCATGGACGTCAGGGCCAGCGTGGCGGAAAACCTGATCGTCGGCAGGCAGCGCACGCCCGCGCTGAGCCGCTGGGGCATCCACCTGCGGCGGGGACGGGTGAAAAAGTACGCGCAGGAGCTGGCCCAGGCGTTTGACATCCGCACCGCCGGCGTGGACGCGCCGGCCGGCGACCTCAGCGGCGGCAACATGCAGAAGGTCGTGCTCGCGCGCGAGTTCTCCTTTGGCTCGCCCGTCCTGCTGGTCTGCCAGCCCACGCGCGGCGTGGACATCGGCGCGACGGAATTCATCCACGAGCACATCATCCAAAAGCGCAACCAGGGCTGTGCCGTGCTGCTCATCAGCGCGGACCTGGACGAGCTGTTCCGGCTCAGCGACCGGCTGGTGACGGTCTATGAGGGCCGTGTGACGGGCCGGTTCCTGACGCAGGAGATCACCAAGGAGGAGATCGGCTACTTCATGACGGGCAGCCGGGAGGACGCAAAGGAGGCGGAGGCGCGGTGACGGGTTTCATGCAGTCCCTGCGGGCGCTTGTGCGCCTGAAGCCCGCGCAGAGGCTGACGCGGGATTACCTGCTGTCGCTGCTTACAGCTGTGGCGCTGGCGCTGGTCGTGGGCGCGGTCATCATGCTTGTGTGCGGACACAACCCCGCCGAGGGCTATGCCGCGCTCGTGGAAGGCGCGCTGGGCAAGCCACGGGCCGTTGGAAACACGCTGGCCAAGACCGTGACCCTGTGCCTGACGGGCCTGGCGATGAGCCTGGCGGCCAAGGCGGGCGTCTTTAACGTAGGCGGCGAGGGCCAGCTCTATCTGGGCGCGATGGCGGCGGCCGTGGTGGGCGCGCAGGTCCACGCGCCCGCGTGGCTGGTGACCGTGCTTTCGCTGCTGGCGGCAATGGCGGCGGGAGGCCTCTACGCGCTCCTGCCGGGCGCGCTGAAGGTCAGGTGGAAGGTGGACGAGGTCATCACCACCATCATGCTCAACTCCGTGGCCATCTACTTTTGCAGCTACCTGGCCAACGGCCCGCTCAAGACCGCCGAGCGCGGCATCGCCACCGGCACGGACAGCATCATGGCCGAGGCGGCCTTCACGCCGCTCATCAAACTGAGCAACCTGACCACCGGCGTATTTTACGCCGCAGCCGTGGCGCTGATCGTGTGGTATGTGATGAGCCGCTCGTCGGTGGGCTTTGAAATGAAGCTGACGGGCGAAAACGACCGCTTCGCGCGCTACGGCGGCATCCGCACAGGAAGCCTGATGCTCTGGGCCATGGTGTTTAGCGGCGCGATCTGCGGGCTGGTGGGGATGCTGGAGGTGTTCGGGCTGCACAAGCGGTTTTTGACCACGGTGAGCAACGAGTTTTATTTCGACGGCATGCTCGTGGCCATGATTATGCGCTACAGCCCCTTCGGCGTCATTGTGATGAGCTTTTTCTTCGCCGTGCTCAGCATTGGTAGCAAGTCCATGGAGCTGAGCGCCGGGGTGTCCAGTGAGCTGATTTTGATCGTGCAGTCCATCATTATCTTCTTCATGGCGGCGGAGGGCGGCATCCGAAAATCGCTGCGCGAGCGCGCGGCGCTCAGGCGCGCCCGGGCTGCGGCGCGGGAAGGGGGGCGCGGCTGATGGGCGATGTGTTCAACATCCTGCTTTTGCAAAACACGCTGCGCACGGCGACCCCCGTGGTGCTGGCGGCGCTGGGCTGCCTGATGACCCAGCATGTGAACATCACCAACATCGGCATCGAGGGCATGATGCTGACCGGCGCCTTCTTCGCGGTGCTGGGCAGCTATTTCGGCGGAAGCTGGGTGGCCGGGCTGGCCTGTGCGCTGGCGGTGGGCCTGTTGCTGGGGCTGTTTTACTATGTCTTTGTCATCAGGTTCGGAAGCGACGAGTTCATCATCGGTGTGGCGCTCAACATCTTCGCCGGCGGTCTGACGGTCTTTCTCCTGCGCAATATCTTTGATGTCAAGGGCTCCTTTTCCGACCCCGCGATCGTGCCCCTGCCCACCCTGAACATTCCGTTGATTCAGGACCTGCCTGTGCTGGGCCCGCTGCTCAGCGGCAATACGCTGCTGGTGTATGTGAGCTGGCTATTGGTGCCCGTGTGCTGGGCCTTTATCTACAAGACGCCCATGGGCTTTCACCTGCGCGCGTCGGGCGAATATCCCGACGCCCTCACGGCCTGCGGCAAGAGCCCCGCGCGCATGAAGTGCCTGGCCAGCGTGCTCTGCGGCCTGCTCAGCGCGCTTGCGGGCGCGCATCTGTCGCTGGGCTACCTGACGATGTTCTCCGAGAACATGAGCGCCTCCCGCGGCTACGTGGCGTTCGCCTGCGTCATCTTCGGCCGGGGTAACCCACCCAGGGTGTTTCTGGCGGCGCTTCTGTTCGGGTTCATCGAGGCGCTGGGACTGCGCATGCAAAAGTACATGCCCAGCGACCTCACCGCCATGGCCCCCTATGTGGTCACGGTGGTGATGATGGTGGCCGTGGTGCTGATGGAACGCAGAAAGCGCCGACGCGCATGATGGACTATTCCGTCTCGGCGTTTGGGTCGATCAATTCGGAGCGGCCAATGCCCAGAAGCTCGGTGGTGGTGCGCGGATAGGTGCGCCCGCCGCTGTAGGAGCCGACGCGCGTGATGCGCTGACCCATGAAGGTGAATGCGGCGGTCTGCCCGCCGTCGAGGTTGATGGCCAGGGAACAGCCGGTTTGACGCATCAGATCGCAGAGCCCCGGGAGGCTTATGCCGGCGCTTTCCTTGCCCATGCGGCCCTCGACCAGTACGGCCACATAATGGCCGTTTTCGTACATGCCCACGGCGCAGCGCGGTTCATTGTACACGCCTCGTGCGGACTGGACCACGTAGGGGTTGATATCCTCGCCGCGAAACAGCCATGGACCGAAGGAAAAGACGTCCACCGCGCCCATCCTGAGATAGTCTGCGGCGGTATGAGCGTTGAAGTCAAACACGTCCCAGTCACCGTTGGAGAACATGGCCAGGGTGTCAAGATTGGGAAATTTGTCGCGCAGGGTTTTGGGGGCATTGTCATAAAGCACCTCTCCGCCCCGAATGATGATGCCTACCGTGAGGCCTCTCCCGTCGCGGTAGGTGTAATAATCCGTGTTCATGCCGAAAACCACCTGGTTTTCGGTGGCGATGCGCGCAGGCTGAACGTGCTGCCGCTGGGGATCGTCCGGGTCAAAGAGCACGGAGGCGAAGCGGTTGACCGAGGTATCGGCAAATACCTCGGCCTCATACCAGGTGACGGGCCCCTCCTGATCGAAAAAGCGGTCTATGCGCACCACCAGCGAGGGGGAAGCGTAGAACCAGAGCCCCGCTTCATCATCTGCGAGCACCTGCTCGCCCTCGACGGGATAGCCCAGCGCATCGCGCTCGCAGGCCAGAGAAGCCGGCCATTCACAGGTAACCTTCGGCCTGGCAAAATCGACATGCTCAGGGGCAGGGGTGGCGTAGGCTGAGTGGGTGACGCCGCCGGGAACGACGTTTTCAAACAGGTCGTTGCGTTCCACATCCTTGCCAACGGTGGTGTAGGCCAGCCCGAAGAGCGCGCAGCTGTACGGGCCTTCATCGGTTACGACAAAATCGGTATTCTGTTGCGTCACATGCAGCGCATAGGCGTCCTGCGCCGCCTGCAGGCCTGTGCGCCCGCCCTGGGAGGCCAGGGGTATGTTCCAGTCCAGCTCCAGCGGGTCGTCGCCGTAAAGATGCAGGTAGAGCTTCTGCACGGTCCACAGGCCATACGCTACGGCGGATTCGCTTTCCACATCCAGCCGCATGCAGTTCTGCACGCAATACAGCGCGACATCGGCGCATACGCGGTGCGCGCCGTGGCCATACTCGCCGTTTACATCGTGACTGACAACCACGTCGGGCCGGTAGTGGCGGATTTGCTCCATGACAAAGGCGCGCGCCTGGGTTTTGGGCCATTTCTTGTAGCCTTCCGCCAGAGAGCGGGAATAGCCGTCATAGAAAGGACCGATCACCGGATAGCTGTGCACGCCCATCTCCCACAGACCGTTGAGCAGTTCGCTCATGCGGGTGGTGTTGGAATCGGTCATGTAGACAACCACGGTCTTTTTGCCCTGCTCCACGGTATAGGTGGGCAGCAGGCCGCCAAAGTAGATCAGCTCGTCGTCAGGATGCGCGGCCAGCACCAGCAGATCGGCCTTTTCCGGCGTGGGCTCCCACACCTGCACCCAGGAGGGCAAATCGCCCTCCCCCAGCACGAACAGCTCGTTGATGCGCAGGGGCTGTGCCCGGTCAAAGCGGGCCCACAGCCTGAAATGCCGTACGCCGCCCAGCGCCGTGCAGGTATGCATGAAACGGGTGTCGCCCTGCGCAAGCGTCGTCCACCCGTCCTCCGTGGGAACCTGGATACACCATGCGTCGGGCATGGTGGCAAAGCACACATAGAGATAGTCCGCCGGAGGGCCCTCGCTGACGCTGAATTCGATCCATGCCTCGCGGCGTTCCCGCCCGGACCAGCGGGTGGTGTAGCGGCGGTCGGTGAGGTATGAGACGGTGCCGCCCCCGGAGATCCTGATATCAAAGGCTTCGGTGATGTCCGCGGCCTCCGAGGCCAGGGCGCAGGAGGCGGCCGAAAGCAGGAGGCAAAGCAGCAGCGAAAGAAAGAGCGCTTTTTTCATGCGGCGTTCACCTCAGCAGGCGGTAGGGATCGGCCGCCGTCCCACTGCCGCCCGTGACCTCAAGACCCGCCAAAGACAGCCGCACGGCGGGGCGCACGCCCTCGTTCATCACCACACAGCGGATATAGCCCAGCCGCCCGTCCACCTTGGTGCAGCGCGTGCCATAGGCCTTGGTCGCGGATTGCGAGCGGGTCCAGTAGGGCGAGGAGCCGTTGGAGTACTTAAACAGCCCGTTGGCCAGCGCGTAAGGCGTTCCGTAGCCCTGACGCGCCTTGTTGCTGCCAAAGCCGTAGTCGCGGTTTTTGAGGTCCTCGCCCGTGGGCAGGAACAGATAGCCCAGTTCATCGCTGAAGGACAGGAGGGCCTTTTCCACCGGCGTGAACCATTCGTCCAGCTTTTCATCGTGCAGCAGCGCATAGAGCTCCGTGCGGTTCCACTGCCCTCCAAAGTCCTCGTATTGTTCGTCATCCTCATGGACGCGATGGTTAAAAAGAATGTATTCGCTGTAGAGATATGCTTCATCCTCCCCGACAGACAACACGCGCCAGAGGATGTCGCGCACGCCGCCGTCCTCGTCCTGCGGGCAGCGCCCCAGGGTCACATAGACATATCCCGCATCCGGGTCATACCCGCGCAGCTCCAGCGCGTGGGACAGGGCGGGCCAAAGCGTCAGCATCAAAATAGCAAGCAGAAGAAGCGCCTTTCTTTTCATCAAAAACACCTCCATAATACAAAAATGGAAATTTGATCTATAACGGAAATAATGCTATAGCAATTACTAATATAAGTCAATTCGGCAATTTGGATTTTTATTGTTTTTTCTTAACAACCTTATGAGCGGACGCGGACAGGTATTCCGAAAAACAAAAAAAGGCGGGTCCGGCCCTTTTGGACCGAACCCGCGGCAAATGGTCTACAGCCGCCGACATTCGAGGTAATAGCGCTTCTCGTTGGCGGAACCGAGCGAGAAGGTCTTTCTGGGCAGGGCGCCCTCCGAGAGAATGGTGGGGAACAGGCGGTCCCGGTCCGGCGGAGGGAGAAGGAAGCCCACGGTGCCCTCGCCGGCTACGAGGCTGCGCACGGTGTCCTCGCCGTGCACATAGTCCAGCCGCGCTCCGGGATGGGAGACGAGCCACTGGTCCAAAAATGCCTGCAACGTGCCCACGGCCAGCTTATAGGGCGAGCCCTCCACGCTGAGGACGACCTCTTTGCCCTCGTAGACCACGGTGACCTCCTGCGCCTGAGGCCCGGCAGCCAGGCTCGCGCCCTTCCCTGCGGCGAAGGCGGCGATGTCGTTGAGCAGATCGTCGCCGTCGCAGCCGAAGAGCACGCGATGAATGGGCTCCATGCGTAGCGCGTCATCATGGATGTTCTCCAGTTCCACCATGGCAAAGCGCGCGGGATGGGTTACGGTCTGTTCGGGCGTCAGGCCGGGCTTGATCTCCTCCCAGCAGGCCTTGGCGGCGGCGAGGCTGTGGTTTCCGTCGCCGACCGCGAACAGGAGCGGATTGTCGGGGTCCAGCCGGGCGCGCAGGCGGTCCAGCGCATCATAGACGGCGGCGATGTCCGCGGGAGCGGTCACGGCGTAGCCGGTCAGGTGTCCGCCGCCCATCATCAGCGGGAAGTCGTAGAGCCGGTCCAGCTCGTCGTGCCTGTGGAACAGCGGCTCAACGATGCTGTGCATGGGATCGTCCACCAGAAGCAGCACATGGCTGGTCTCCAGCGCCGCGCCGCGCCGGACCGTCATGCGGGGCGGGACGCGCTCGGCGATGGTTTCCTCCGAGGCGCGCACCAGGGAGCGGCTGCCCCTGGCGGGATCGTAACACTCCAGATCCAGCAGCGCCACCAGTCCCACGCGCGCGCCGCTGGAGGTGTTGCGCTCCACGAGCACGAAGCCGTTGGACACGGCGGGGGCGAGCACGCCGCGGGCGAGATCGTCGCGCATGGCCTGATGGATGCGCGAAATGCGCTGCGGCGCCTCATCCAGATAGCACTCGGGCAAAATCAAATCCAGCGTCGATGGATGGCCGTTTACCAGCAGGCGCACCCCCTCCCAGTATTTGGGCTGCGAGGTGAACTGGTCGCAGGCGACGCAGGCCCATTCGGTCAGGCTGGAGCGGTCGGCGGGGATGAGCAGCTCGCCGGGATAGAGCACGACATTGGCGTCCGGCATGGGGAAAAACCTCCTTAAATAATGCAAATCAGCGCATCTGGCGCAGCAACAGCACCAAACAGTCGCTGCCGCTGCCCAGTGTGGCGAGGGTCAAAAGTCGGTCGGAGGCCTGCACATCCACATCAAAGGAATACAGGCTATGCGCGCGGGCGCTCTCGACATAGGCCAGCATATCCGCGTCGGTTGCGAAGCTGGGATAGCCGGCGTAGTTGAAATAGTCGCTGCTGGTAGGATCGCTGCTGGCCACGATGACGGCAAAGAGAACGTAATCCGCTTCCTCATATAGCGTGGTGAGCCTTGCGGTGGTGGCCGACGCCACGAAATCGCGTCCGGCGGTGGCGTATTGCCAGAGAGGAGCGAAAACCTTTCCCTCGATGGCCCCCTGGCCGCGCAAGAGCAGATTCTCCGGCGGGGAGCGCAGGGAACAGCTCTCGTCAACGAACACCGCCCCCGCGTCGGAGGAGCTTCCCCGGTAGTTTCGGGTGAGGTAGTAGGTGTTGTTGCGCTGCACCACGACTTCCTCCAGCACGCCCGGGATGGTCAGCTTGCCCACCACATCCCCGTTTTCCTGGATGAGAGGCAGCAGGCTTTCCATGATGTTTTTCAGCGGATTGTCGGGATAGTCGCTCAGCCGGGTCCGGGGGCTGGGCGTCTGTGTGGGCGCGGCGGTTTCCTGGATGTTGCTGGTGTCGCGCTTGTTGAGGCTCTCCACGGCGTTTTCCCGGATGGGAATGACCGGCGTGGGCGAAGGCGTCTGCACGACCTGCGTGGGGACGGGCGTGACGGTAGGCTCATACGTCTGCCCGGCGGGCAGCAGATCCACGCGCGCCGCGCCGCTTTGCAGGTCCGTGCCCGTGCGCTCAAGATAGCTCTCGCGCATGGTCTCCACCTCCCGTTCGTTTCGTGACAGAACGGTGAGGATGCGGCCGCCCTCCACCGCGCAGAAAACCACCATCATAAACGCGGCGATCAGCGCGACAACGCGCGCCGGCCGCACCGGGGGACGGGCGGGACGCCGCGTGGGCGGTGTGGAGCGGGAGGGCCGTCCCTCCGGGCTGGCCGCGGAGGGGCCGGTCGGCGCGGACGGCGGCGCCTGCATCTGCGCCGCAGGCTCAAAGGGGTCGCGCAAGGATTCCTGCGGATCCCAGCAGGCGTCCGTTTCGGCCTGAGGGCCGGGGTCGGGAGAAAAAGCCGCGGCATCCGGCCGGTAGGGCTCGCCCGGCTCGAACGCCAGGGAATAGGGTGCGCCGGGTTCGCCGCCGGAGGGGAACAGCGGCGACTCCCCGGTGCCGAAGGGCTCGGAGGGAAGATCAAAGGGCATCTGCGGCATGGGAGGAAGCGGCTGTGCCTCCAAAGGGATGCCCGCGGCCGCTTCCTCAGCCGCGTGTCGGGCGACCCGGCTGCGGCGCGCCGCCGGGTGCGCGGGCTGAGCCGGCTCCATGGGCGCGGCGGGGGGCGCCGACGCTTCGGAGGGCGCGGTATACAGGTCCACACGTTCCTGAGACGGCCTGCTGCGCGCATCCAGCGGCTGGCGCCTGAGATAGGGCGGAAGCCCGGAGGGAGGCGACATGCCGGGCGGCGGGGACTGAGGAAACACAGGCGCCGCTTCCCGCTCCGGCTGGGCAGGAAACGGCTTGGGCGGACTCATCCAGTGCGCCGTGCCATAGAGCTGCCCGGGCTGGAGAGGCGCCATCACATGGGCGTCCTCGCCGTGCCGGACGGGCGTTTTCAGGCGGGAGGCATAATCAATGGGCGCAAAGGGATTCGAGGCATCCTCCGGCGCGGACGGCCGGGCATCGCTGCCGCTCTGCGGATCGCTGCGCATCTCCATCCCTCCCTGGCACGTTGCGTCATTTGGTTTTCATCATGGCGTTTTGCGTTGCGAATGTCAATTTTATGCCTCAGTGCCGGCCCGAACCGCCGCACGGATAGCATTTTCCCGAGCCCATGCAGGTCGTACAGTTCTGATCGACATATTCAAATGTGCCTGCAACCCATTTTTTGACGGTGCCGTTTCCGCCGCATTTGGGGCAGCGGCCCGAGCCGGAACAGACCGAGCAGGTAGGCTTGTCCCACTCATAGACCGTATCATTGGAAGAGACGCTGTTTTTGGGTTCCCTGACCTTGAAGGGCACCTCCGGCCGGATGCCGGAGTCTACCATTATGATGCCGCTTGACAGGGTGATTTGCACCGACGCGCCCGCGTTGCTGAAATTGGCGAGCTTGAGGACCTCGTTGCCGTCCCAGCTCCGATCGTCGAGTTTCTCCACATCCAGAGGTCCCACATAATCGAAGCGGTAGAGCCAGTCCGAATCATCGTCCACCCGCTTGAGATCAAACGGGCCGTCCTCCAGCAGCGCGGCGTATTCCTCAAAAGCGCGGTCGCACTCCTCCTCCGTCTGGAAAGCATAGGTCATCCATATGCTGTCGGAGCCGCCGGACTCATTGGGCGCCACGCCGAAATAGGCGCCGGGATCGGGAAGAGCAAGGTAGTCCCCGGCGCTTGCCGCGGCACAGAGGAAAAGGAGGCTCAGAGAAAGAACGAGGCAAAAGAGAGAGCGCCTTTTCATCATCGTTCTTTCCTCCTTCCAGACAAAGGTCCTTTCCTGCCTATCTTACAGGATTGCGCCGATGGTGTCAATCCAAAAGCGCCCGCCTTCGCGCCCAAAAATATGGCAAAATCAGTAAGAACGGGGCGTTTTTTTGCCCGGCCTCTACCCAAGATGGACAAACTTTGGTATAATAAGGGCACTACCGACAAGGAGGAGATACCCATGGCCATGGTCAACACCAGGGAAATGTTCAAAAAGGCTTACGAGGGCGGTTACGCCATCGGCGCCTTCAACGTCAACAACATGGAAATCATCCAGGGCATCACCGAGGGCGCGAAGATGGAAAACGCCCCCCTCATTTTGCAGGTGAGCGCGGGCGCGCGCAAGTATGCCAAGCACGTCTACCTCATGAAGATGATCGAGGCCGCCATCGAGGACACGGACCTGCCCATCGTGGTGCACTTGGACCACGGCCCCGACTTTGAGACTTGCAAGAGCTGCATCGACGGCGGCTTCACCAGCGTCATGATCGACGGCAGCCACCTGCCCTTCGAGGAGAACATCGCCCTGACCCGCAAGGTCGTCGAATACGCGCACGACCGCAACGTGACCGTCGAGGCCGAGCTTGGCCGTCTGGCCGGCGTGGAGGACGACGTGAAGGTGTCCGCTGAGGATTCCAGCTACACCCGTCCCGAGGAGGTCGAGGAGTTCGCCACCCGCACCGGCTGCGACAGCCTGGCCATCGCCATCGGCACCAGCCACGGCGCCTTCAAGTTCAAGGGCGAGCCCAAGCTGCGCTT
>CALVKX010000038.1 GCA_944333375.1 uncultured Eubacteriales bacterium | reverse complement strand
GGCAGGCTGCTCATCACCGCGTTCGCCCAGCGGATTCTCAACTGCGAGGAGGATGAGGAAAACCCCAACCGCGTGCAACTGACCGGCGCGCTGTGCAAGCCCCCAAGCTACCGTACCACGCCCTTTGGCCGGGAGATCGCGGACCTGATGCTGGCCGTGAACCGTTCCTATGGCAAAAGCGATTACATTCCCTGCATCACCTGGGGCCGCACCGCGCGCTATGCCGCCAACCTGAAGATCGGCGACCGCGTGCAGCTGGTAGGCCGTTTCCAGAGCCGCGCCTACCAAAAGCAGCTGCCCGACGGAACCGCGCTCAACAAGGTGGCCTACGAGGTGAGCGTCAGCCGGCTCAGCACCGTGCGCGACGAACCCCGGTCCGACTTTCATACCCTTCCCCCACAGATGCAGAGCCCCGGCGCTCTGACCGGCGCAAGGGATTGTCAGAGCGCGCGTCCCTGACGCCGGACCGCGCGTAAAACCGGCCTCCTGCCAGCAAGCGGGAGGCCGGCGCTCTTTCCCGCACGGAACCGCAACAAATGATAGACCGCCTTGCCATTTGTGCATTTTTATACAGAAATGCGATTTGCACAAGGCCGCGAGTCCGCTGCATTTTTCCTGTATTTTATAGGCTTTGAAGGCTTCCTTCTCCTTTGCTGGAAAGCCTTTTTTCAATGCCTTTGCGCCTTCTTTCCGCAAAAGGCAAACTGGCAGAAGGATGGATAAAATTATTGAAAAATCTTCTAAAATGGACTTGACGAAAAGGCCGTTCACCGAATACAATAACCATAGATCGTACAAAGAGAATGTGCTTCGAAACGCAAATCTTTGCCGTTAGGAGGAAGTACCGATGCTGTATCAAGCGCCATCGGCTGAAATCCGCGATACCTTTCATCAGGGCACCAATCGTCGTGCCTATGAAATGCTCGGCGCACATCCATGTTATGAAGGCGACCAGCGCAAATGGCATTTCTGCGTGTGGGCTCCCAACGCCAAGCATGTGGCGCTGGTGGGCTCGTTCAACGACTGGGACAAAAGTGCGACCCCCATGCAAAAGCAATACGACGGCACCTGGGAACTGCGCCTGACCGAGGACGAGCTGTGGAAAAACGTGCCGGAGGACGGTTACCCCACCTACAAGTACGCCGTGTGGGGAGCGGACGACCTGTGGCGCATGAAGGCCGACCCCTTCGGCTTCTTTAGCCAGCTCAGACCCAACAACGCCAGCCGCCTCATCGACCTGGACAACTACCATTGGAGCGACCAGGACTGGATGTCCGCGCGGCATGATTTCAACCCCTACATCAGCCCTGTCAACATCTACGAGGTGCATATCGGCTCCTGGCGGCGGCACCCCGACGGAAGCATGTATACCTACCGTGAGTTTGCCGACGAGCTGATCCCCTATGTCCAGGAGATGGGCTACACGCATATCGAGCTGCTGCCCGTGATGGAACATCCCCTCGACATGAGCTGGGGCTATCAGGTGACGGGGTTCTATTCCGCCACCGCGCGCTACGGCACGCCGCTGGAGCTGATGAACCTCATCGACCGCTGCCATCAGGCGGGCATCGGCGTGATTCTGGACTGGGTGCCCGCGCACTTCCCGCGCGACGAGGTCGGCCTGTTCCGCTTCGACGGCACGGACCTTTACAACCACCCCGATCCCCGGCGCGGCGAGATCGCCCAGTGGGGCACGATGCTCTTTGACTACGCCCGCGGCGAGGTATGCAGCTACCTTCTGAGCAACGCCTGCTTCTGGCTGGATGTGTTCCATGCCGACGGCATCCGCGTGGACGCGGTCAGCGGCATCATCTACTACGACTTCTGCAAGGGGCCCGGGCAGTACATTCCCAACTGCTTCGGCGGGCGGGAGAACCTGGACGGCATCAATTTCCTCCGGCGGCTCAATCAGACGGTGTATCACGACTTCCCGGGGCTGATGATGATCGCCGAGGAAAGCACCGCCTTCCCCATGGTGACCGCGCCTACCTACCTGGGCGGCCTGGGCTTTGGCTTCAAATGGAACATGGGCTGGATGAACGACATCCTCTCCTACATCAAGCTCGACCCGGTCTATCGGAAGTATCACCACAACAAGGTGACCTTCAGCCTCTTTTACGCCTTCAGCGAAAACTACATCCTTCCCTTCTCCCACGACGAGGTGGTGCACGGCAAGCACAGCATGCTGGACAAAAACCCCGGTGACCTGTGGAAGAAGTTCGCGGGCCTGCGTGCGCTCTACGGCTATACCATGGCCCATCCGGGCAAGAAGCTTCTGTTCATGGGCGGCGAATTTGCGCATTTCATCGAATGGAAATATGACGATCAGCTCGACTGGTTCCTGCTGGTCTATGAGCGCCATGCGCCGCTGCAAAGCTGCGTCCGCCAGCTCAACCACATCTACCGCGAGACGCCCGCGCTCTACGAGGTCGACAACTCCTGGAACGGCTTCCAGTGGATCACGGCCAACGACACCGACAACAGCGTCGTGGCCTTCCTGCGCACCGACCAGCGCGGCCGGGCCATCCTGTGCGTGACCAACTTCACCCCGGTGTTCCATCCCATCTACCGCATCGGTCTGCCCTTTGGCGGGACGCTCCGGGAGATTTTCAACACCGACCGGGCGGAATACGGCGGAAGCAACCAGTACAACGCCTATGAGCTTTCCGCCCAGCCCGGCGAATTCAACGGCTTCCCGTTCTGGACGGAGATCTGCGTGCCTCCGCTCAGCTGCGTATACTTCACCTATGAGAAGATTCTGCCGCCGCCCGCGGGGAAGCGCGGGTGGGGCACATTGGCGGAGCCCGTCCGTCGGAGGAAGGGGGCTAAGGATGACAAACGCGCTTGACCCTTCACTCATTCGCCTCAAAGGCTGAATCCCGATAACGTTAATGTAAGGAGTGGATCGTTTCCATGATGGACAAAAAGCAATGCGTGGCCATGCTGCTTGCGGGCGGCCAGGGCAGCCGTCTGGGCATCCTGACGGCGAATATGGCCAAGCCCGCCATCCCCTATGGCGGAAAATACCGCATCATCGACTTCCCGCTGAGCAACTGCACCAACAGCGCCATAGATGTGGTCGGCGTGCTGACCCAGTATCAGCCCCTCAAGCTCAACGCCTACATCGGCAGCGGCTCGCCCTGGGACCTGGACCTTGCGCACGGCGGCGTCTACGTTCTGCCCCCCTATGTCAAGGGCAAGAGCGGCGAGTGGTATTCCGGCACCGCCAACGCCATCTACCAGAACCTGGCCTTCATCGAGCAGTTTAATACGGACTATGTGCTCATCCTCAGCGGCGACCACATCTACAAGATGGACTACAACGCCATGCTGCAGTTCCACATCGACAACAAAGCCGACTGCACCATCGCCGTGCGCGAGGTTCCTTGGGAGGAAGCCAGCCGCTTTGGCATCATGAACACCGGCGAGGGCAACGTCATCGAGGAGTTCGAGGAAAAGCCCGCCAAGCCGCGCAGCAACAAGGCCAGCATGGGCGTGTACATCTTCACCTGGGAGAAGCTGCGCAAGTACCTCACCGAGGACGCCGCCGACCCCGCCAGCTCCAACGACTTCGGCAAGAACATCATCCCCAACATGCTAAACGACGGGCAGCGGATGTTCGCCTATGACTTCGAGGGCTACTGGAAGGACGTGGGCACCATCGAAAGCCTCTGGGAGGCCAACATGGACCTTCTCCAGCTCCCCATGCCCATCGACCTGTACGACAAGAAGTGGCGCATCTACGGCCGCAACCCGGGCATGGCCCCGCACTTTATCGCCGGCGGCGCCAGCGTGAAAAACAGCCTGATTACCGAGGGCTGCGAGGTGTACGGCAAGGTCGATCACAGCGTGCTCTTTGCCGGCGTCATCGTCAAGGAGGGCGCGAGCGTGATTGACAGCGTGCTCATGCCGGGCGCGGTGGTCGAGCGCGGCGCGCAGGTGCGCCGGGCCATCATCGCCGAGGGCGCCGTGATCGGCGCGGGCGCGACGGTCGGCGAAGAGACGGGCAACATCGCCGTGGTGGGCCAACAGGTCCAGCTTCCGGCGGGATGCGCCGTCAAGGCCGGAGAGCAACGCGCGCAGTGAGCCATCAAGAGCAGAGGAAGTGAGGATAGCACCATGAAAAATGTAATGGGTGTGATTTATACCGGCGAGAAGGACAGCTTTCTTCGGGAGCTGACCCTTCTGCGCGCCATCGCCGCCATGCCTGTGGCGGGGCGCTACCGCGTCATTGATTTTCTGGTCAGCAGCATGGTGGGCAGCGGCATGCGCAACGTGGGCGTCATCATGCAAAAGAACTACCACAGCCTGATGGACCATCTGGGCAGCGGCAAGGAGTGGGACCTGCACGGCAAAAACGACGGCCTCTACATTCTGCCGCCGTTCCTGACGCGCGACAATGTGGGCGTGTACACCGGGTCGCTGGACGCGCTGCACTCCAACATGAACTACCTCCGGCGCAGCCGTCAGGAATACGTGCTTCTGTGCAACAGCCTGATCATCTTTAACGCCAACTTCACAGACATGTTCAAGAGCTATCTGGATTCCGGGTGCGACGTGATGATGCTCTACACCAAGGACCCGGAGATGCAGCGCCCGGAATACGGCACGTATCTGGACATCGACGCCACGGGCAAGGTAGTCGATATCGAAATCGACCCCACCAAGCCGCGTTACGAAAATACCAGCATGGACGTGATTTTGCTCCGCAAGGACCTTTTGATCGACCTGGTGGACCGCGGAGCCGCGCACGGCTATCACGACCTGGTGCGCGACGTGCTCCAGCGCATGGCGCGCGACGCGGGTCTGAACCTGTGCGGATATGAATATAAGGATATATGCTTCCGCCTGGACAGCGTGCAGAGCTACTTCAAGTTCAACCTCGCCACCCTGGACACCGATGTGCGCCACCGCCTGTTCCCCGAGGATAAGCCCGTCTACACCAAGGTGCGCGACGAGCTGCCCGCCCGCTACATGGATGGCGCCTGGGTCATCAACTCCATGGTCGCCGACGGCTGTATCATCAACGGCACGGTGGAGCACAGCGTGCTGTTCCGCGGCGTCAAGATCGACAAGGGCGCGCATGTGAAGAACTGCATCATTATGCAAGACTGCCATGTGGAAGAGGGCGTGCAGCTGGAGAACTGCATTTTGGATAAGCAGGCCGTCATCAAGCACGACGGCAGGCTCATCGGCCCCAGCGCCTACCCCATCGTCATCTCCAAGAACATGATTATCTGATGTCGGAAGGAGTTTTTAGCGCATGAAGATCCTCTTCACAGCCAGCGAATGTGTGCCCTTTATCAAAACGGGCGGGCTGGCGGACGTGGTGGGCGCCCTGGCGCCCGTGCTGGCCAAAAAGGGCCACGACGTGCGCGTCATCTTGCCAATGTACACCGCCATCGGCCAGAAATGGCAGGAGCAGATGCAGTATCTGTTGGACTTTGACGTCCAGCTCGGCTGGCGCAGGCAATACTGCGGCGTGCAGATGCTCAAGAAGGATGGCGTCATCTACTATTTCCTGGACAACAAGTACTACTTTGGCCGTCCCTACATCTACGGCCTGGGCGGCGACGAGTACGAGCGCTACGGCTTCTTCTGCCGCGCCTGCCTCAACGCCCTGCCGCTTCTGGACTTCAGCCCCGATATCCTGCACGCCCACGACTGGCAAAGCGGCATGATCCCGGCGCTTCTGAAGATCCAGTACGCGCACTTCCCCTTCTATGCCCACATCCGTAGCATGTTCACCATCCACAACCTCCAGTACCAGGGCATCTTCGGCATCAAGGACGTGCAGGATGTGCTGGGCCTGGGCGACGGGCTGTGGAGCTCGGATAAGCTGGAGTGCTTTGGCTGCGCCAACTTCATGAAGGCCGGTCTGGTCTATGCCGACGCCATCACCACCGTCAGCCCCAGCTATGCCGAGGAGATCACCACCGCCTACTACGGCGAGCGCCTCGACGGGCTGATTCGTGCGCGGCGCGACTCGCTCTACGGCGTGCTCAACGGCATCGACGTGGACGAATACAACCCCGAAACCGACCCCATGATCTACAAGAACTATTCCCTCAAGGACATGAGCGGCAAGGCCGAGAACAAGGCCAGGCTGCAAAAGGACCTGGGGCTGAAGGTAGACCCCGATGTTCCGCTGATCGCCATGGTTGGCCGCCTGAGCAATCAGAAGGGCTTGGACCTGGTGGACTGCGTGATGGCCGACATCATGAACGAGGACGTGCAGATGGCCGTGCTGGGCATGGGCGACGCGCGCTACACCAACCTCTTCAGCTGGGCCGAGCAGCAGTACCGCGGCCGCCTTGCCGCCCGCTTCGCCATGGACCATGAGCTGGCGCACAAGATGTACGCGGGCGCGGACTTCTTCCTCATGCCCTCGCTCTTTGAGCCCTGTGGCCTGAGCCAGCTCATCTCGCTGCGCTACGGCACGATCCCCATCGTGCGCGAGACCGGCGGCCTGCGCGATACGGTGCTGAGCTACAACGAGTACACCCAGGACGGCAACGGCTTTACCTTCCTCAACTATAACGCGCACGACATGCTCAACGTCATCCGCCGGGCTCTGACGTATTATCGTGAGCACGAGGACGTCATCAAGCTCCTGCGCTCGCGGGGCATGAAGGGCGATTATAGCTGGACCCACAGCGCCGGTGAATACGTTAAGATTTACCAGAAGCTCACGGGCAAGAAATAGGCTTCCCATCCCCCTGCGGGGCCCGCTTTGCGGGTCCCGCTTTTTTGATTTTACGGACGATTCAAAAAAAGGCCCGTTTTATGTTCATTTTTCAGGTTGACAAAGTGGCCGTCCGTGCTGTAAAGTATGTAAACGAGTGTGGGCCTCGGGGCTGGTTTTCCCTGTCCCAGGGCTTTGCATGCACATCAACACAAAGGAGCATGCACAAATGAACGGCCTCAGAAAACTGAACGATCTCCTTTTTCCGGGTGCAAAAACCTACGAGCGGGTTGGCGCTGGCAAGGCGCTGGCGCTGGGCTTCCAGCACGCCTTCGCCATGAGCTGCGCCACCATCCTCGTCCCCCTGCTGACGGGCCTTGACGTGGGCGTGGCGCTGCTGGCCGCGGGCCTTGGCACGCTGGTGTTCCACCTGTGCACGGGCGGCAAGAACCCCGTGTTCCTGGGTTCCTCCTTTGCCTTCATCGCGGCGCTGTGCATCGTGCTGGACCCGGCGGGAGCGCCCAACTCGTTCGGCATGAACCGCGTGGAGCAGATTCAGGTCGCCATGTGGGGCATCATGGGCGCCGGTGCGATCTACCTGGTCTTTGCGCTGCTCATCAAACTCATCGGCATGAAATTTATCGACCGCCTCTTCCCGCCCGTGGTGCGCGGCGTGGGCATCGCCATCATCGGCCTGAACCTCGCCTCCTCCGCCATCAGCAACATCCAGAGCAACAACGGCTTTGAGCTCTTCACCTCCGGGTATTACTGGAGCTGGGCCCTGGCGCTGCTCACCTGCCTGACGGCGGTGCTGCTCTCCAGCTACGGCAAGGGCATGTTCAAGATGGCTTCCATCGTCATCGCCCTGGGCACGGGCTACGTGGTCAGCCTGATCGTGACCTCCACGGGCCTCGCCCCCGCGGGCCTGATGAACCTCTCGGCCATCGGCGAGCACGGCTGGGTGGAGCTGCCCAATGTGGTGTTCCCGACCTTCGACTTTGTCGGCCGCGGTTCGCAGATTCTGCGCGCCATCGGCATCATCAGCCCGGTTGCCATCGTGACCATGGTCGAGCACGTGGGCGACGTGTACGCAAACGGCGCGGTCGTGGGCCGCGACTTCACCAAGGACCCCGGCCTGCACCGCACCATGGCGGGCGACGGCCTGGCGACCATGGTGGCCGGTTTCATCGGCGGCCCGGCCAACACCACCTATTCGGAAAACACCGCCGTCCTCGCCGCAACCGGCAACTATAACCCCGTCACCCTGCGCATCGCCGCGGTGATCGCCATCCTCGTCTCCTTCTGCGGCAAGGCCATCGGCATCGTGGAGACCGTGCCCAACTGTGTGCTGGGCGGCGCCTGCATCGTGCTCTACGGCATGATCGCCTCCGTCGGCCTGCGCACGCTGGTGGAAAATCACGTGGACTTCACCAAGAACCGCAACCTCTGCATCGCCGCGGTCATGCTCGTGCTGGCCATGGGCGGCGCGACCATCGGCGGCCCCGATTTCAGCTTCAGCGGCATCGGCCTGGGCATCATTTCGGGCATCATCCTCAACCTCATCATGCCCGAGGCCAAGGAGCCCAAGCCCGGCCTCGTGGCCCACAGCGTGCCGGAAGAGGAAATCGTCAGGGAAAAATAAACCCATCCGGGCGGCGCAAAAGGACGCGCCGCCCGGATGTTCTTTTAAACCGCTTTTGTGCTATACTGATAGGGAAACAGGGAGGGATCGCAATGAAGGTGGTTCTGGTCAACGGCAGCCCCAACGAGAAAGGCTGCACCTATACGGCGCTTTCGGAGGTCGCCGCCGAGCTTGAGCGGCAGGGCGTAGAAGCCGAGATCGTGCACATCGGCAAGGAACCGATTCGCGGCTGTCTGGGCTGCGGCGGCTGCCGCAAGGCGGGCCGCTGCGTGTTCGACGACGCGGTGAACGCGCTGGCCGGAAAGCTCGCGGAGGCGGACGGCCTGGTCTTTGGCTCGCCGGTGTTTTACGCGGGGATCTCGGGGCAGCTCAAGTGCTTCATGGACCGGCTGTTTTACAGCCAGAGCGCGGCGCTGGCTCACAAGCCCGCCGCCGCGGTCGTCAGCGCGCGGCGCGGCGGATGCGCCACGGCGTTTGACGACATCAACCGTTTTTTCACCATCAACCGCATGCCCGTGGTCGCCTCACAATACTGGAATCAGGTGCACGGCAACACGCCCGAGGAGGTCAGGCAGGATGCGGAGGGCCTGCAAATCATGCGCACGCTGGCGCGCAACATGGCCTGGCTGCTCAGGTGCATGGAAGCGGGTCGCCAGGCGGGCGTCGCGCTGCCCGAGCGCGAGGCGCCCGTGCGGACCAATTTTATTCGCTGAGGGATTCGAGGCTTCCGTCCCGGGCAATCTGCCTGAGGACGGGAAGCACCTGCGCGCACAGGCGGATACCGGGCCTGCGAAGCGCCGGGTCCGCGTGCCGCATCAAAAACGGATAGCCTACGCTCTCCAGCATGCTCTCATCGTTGAAGCTGTCGCCAAAGGCGGCGGCTTCTTGCTTTTGGATGCCCGTCCTGGCCATGAGCATGCGCATGCCGGTTCCCTTATTGGCGGCGGTAAAATCAAACCAGTCCGGGCCGGAAACCGTGGCGGTCAGCCTTCCCGCCCACTTCCTGAGCAGCTCCGGCGCGATTTGCGAAAGCCCCTCGTCGATCTGGCCTGAGATTTTGAGCATGGGTTCGGTCACGTCCTGCGGGCTGTCGATGATGGTGACGGTGTTTCTCAGGCGGTAGACGATGTCGTCGGTGTAGCGGCGGTTTCGATCCAGCATGTAGGTGGTATGCCTGCCGCTGATGAGCAGGTTCATTCCCATGCGCTCAATATCGGCGATCACCTCTTGGGCGATGTCCGGCGCAATGGCGGTCGTGCCGATGACCTCTCCCCCATGGACGCACAACGCCCCGTTTTCGCAGATGAACGCCATCTGCTCCGCCACCGGCGCAAACAGCCTGCGCAGGTTGCCAAGCTGCCGCCCGCTGCATGCCGTGAACAGGATGCCCCGCGCCGTCAGCGCCTCCACCGTTTCAAACGTGCCCTCAGGCAGCGTCCCCCGGCTCGTCAAGAGCGTCCCGTCCAGGTCCGTGGCGATCAAGCGGATCATCTTTCGTCCTCCCCAGAAAATGCTGGCGGTATCATAGCACATTCCGCCACGTGCGTCAATTTTTCGTTCCCTTTTTTCCAAAAGGCGGTTGACATCTCCTCATAGTTGATGTATTATTCATATGAACATTCATTCATGTTATGAGGAGGCGATCCGATGCCGGGCGAAACCGAACAGATGGCATGCGATTTTCTCTATGTACACAAGGAGATCGTTGAGAAGGTCCAGCGCGAGATGCCCGGGGAAAGCGTTCTGTTTGACCTGAGCGAGCTGTTCAAGGTCTTTGGCGATTCCACGCGCATCCGCATCCTCTACTGCCTGTTTGCCAGCGAGATGTGCGTTTGCGACATCGCCACGCTTCTGAGCATGACGCAGAGCGCCATCTCGCACCAGCTCAGCGTGCTCAAGAAAAACAGGCTGGTCAAGAGCCGCCGCGACGGCAAGACCATCTTCTACTCCCTGGCCGACAGCCATGTCCGCATGATTCTGGACCAGGGCGTGGAGCATGTGACGGAATAAGGAGGTTTTCTCAATGAAAAAGGTATTTAAGCTCCATGAGCTGGACTGTGCCAACTGCGCCGCGAAGATGGAGGCGGCTATCCGAAAAATCGCCGGCGTGGAGAGCGCGTCGGTCAACTTCATGACCCAGAAGCTGACGCTTCAGGCCGCGGACGCGGACTTTGAGCGGGTGTTCTCGGAGGCCGAAAAGGCCATTCGCCGGGTCGAGCCCGGCTGCGCCATCGTCAAATAAGCTGCTGGAGGTCTGCAATATGTCACGGAGGCAAAAAAGGGATCTACTCCGCATCGCTCTGAGCGCGGCTGTGCTGCTCGCCGGGCTGCTGGTGCCCAACGAGCCTGTAAGCCTTATCCTGCTTGTGCTGGCCTATCTGATCGTGGGTATGGACGTGCTTTGGGAGGCCGGCTCGGGCATCCTGCGCGGTCAGGTCTTTGATGAAAACTTTCTGATGTCCCTGGCGACCCTGGGGGCGCTGCTGGTGGGCGAATATGCCGAAGCGGTAGCGGTAATGCTGCTCTACCATGTCGGGGAGCTGTTTCAGAGCTACGCGGTGGGCAAATCGCGCGCCTCCATCTCGAGCCTCATGGACATCCGGCCCGAGACGGCCGATGTGGAGCGCGACGGCGCGATCGAGACCGTGGACCCCGAGGAGGTCATGGTCGGCGAGGTTTTCGTGGTCAAGGCGGGCGACCGCATCCCGCTGGACGGCGTGGTGCTGGAGGGAAGCTCGTCCCTCAACACCGCCGCGCTGACCGGGGAGAGCCTGCCGCGGGATGTCTCCGAGGGTGACGAGGTCATCAGCGGCTGCATCAACCAGACCGGCCTGCTGCGCGTCACCGCCACCAAGGTCTATAGCGACTCGACCGTGGCCCGGATCCTGGATCTGGTGGAGAACGCCAGCGACAAAAAGGCGAAGGTGGAGAGCTTTATCACCCGCTTTGCGCGCATCTATACGCCTGCCGTGTGCGCGGCCGCGCTGCTGTTGTTTCTGATCCCCTCGCTGTTTGTGGACGGCCGCTGGAGCGTGTGGGGGATGCGCGCGCTGAGCTTCCTGGTGGTAAGCTGCCCCTGCGCGCTGGTGATCTCCGTTCCACTGAGCTTCTTCGGGGGCATCGGCGGGGCCGGCAGGCGCGGCATCCTGGTCAAGGGCAGCAACTATCTGGAACTGCTGGCCAGGGCCGACGTGGTGGTTTTTGACAAGACCGGGACCCTCACGCGCGGCAGCTTTCATGTGACCGTCGTCCACCCCGATCGGATCACCGAAGAGGAGCTTCTGCGCGTGGCCGCGACGGTGGAGAGCGCGTCGGACCATCCCATCAGCCGCTCCATCTGCGCTGGCTACCACGGCGGGCTGCTCACGGATGCGCTCAGCGGTGTGCGCGAGCTGGCCGGGCAGGGCATCACCGCCGTGCTTGACGGGCAGGCGGTGAGCGTGGGCAACGAGAAGCTCATGCGATCCCTCGGCGTGGAGCTGCCCGACTGTCCGCATGTGGGGACGGTGGTGCACGTCGCCCGCGATAGCGAGTACCTGGGACATATCGTCATCGCTGACGAGGTCAAGGAGGGTGCCGGGGAGGCGGTCACCGCGCTCAAGCGCGAGGGCGTGCGCAAGGTGGTCATGCTCACCGGCGACGGCGAGGCCGTGGCCCGGGAGGTCGCCTCCCGGCTGGGCGTGGACGAGGTGCATGCGCAGCTTCTTCCCGCCCAGAAGGTCGATGAGGTCGAGCGCCTGCTCGCGGGCAAGCAGGCGGGCGCAAGCCTGGTCTTTGTGGGCGACGGCATCAACGACGCGCCCGTCCTCACCCGTGCCGACGTGGGCGTGGCCATGGGCGCGCTGGGCAGCGACGCGGCGGTCGAGGCCGCGGACGTGGTCCTGATGGACGACGATCCGCGCAAGCTGGTCACCGCTGTTCGCATCAGCCGCCGCACCCTTGCCATCGCGCGCCAGAGCATCGTTTTCGCGCTGGTGGTCAAGCTGCTGGTGCTGGCGCTGGTCGCCGTCGGCGTAGCCAACATGTGGTGGGCCGTATTCGGCGACGTCGGCGTCTCGGTCCTTGCGATTCTCAACGCCATGCGCGCCCTTCGCGTGGATAACCTGTGACGGACTCCAGATTCACTGCAAGGCAAGAACACCCCGCGCCACTGGCGCGGGGCGTCAGCGTGTCGAAAAAGCTCGCCTACGGCGATCTTTTCCGCCAGGACACGTTTCCCCTGCGCCTGCGGCGCGGCCGGG
>CALVKX010000037.1 GCA_944333375.1 uncultured Eubacteriales bacterium | reverse complement strand
GGAATTACCGCCGGCGCGAGCACGCCGGATTGGTCACTTAAGGAGGTTGTCACACGCATGACTGACAAGGAACAATTCGACCGGCAGGTTTCCACCGAGGAGGCGGAAAAGGACAGCTTTATGGCTGATGTGGAAGCAACTCTGGTCAAGATCAGGCCCGGACAGACGGTGAAGGGCACCGTGGTTCAGATTACCGATGACGAAGTCTGCGTCAACATCGGTTTTAAGAGCGACGGGCTGATTAAGCGCGAGGACCTGGTGACGGAAGATGTCAAGCTGGGCGACGAAATCGAGGTGGAGGTCGTCAAGGTCAACGACGGCGAAGGCAACGTTTTGCTGTCGCAGCGCAACATCCTCAACCGCAAGGCCTTCGCCGAGCTTGTCCAAAAGCATGAAAACAACGAGTATGTCGAGGGCGTGGGCAAGGAGGTCGTCAAAGGCGGCCTGATTTGCACGGTCAACGGCATCCGTGCCTTCGTGCCTGCGTCGCAGCTCTCCAACCGCTATGTAGAGAAGATTGGCGACTTCGTGGGCCAGACCCTCAAGCTCAAGATCATCGAGATGGATGAGCAGAAGCGCCGCATCGTTGCCAGCCGCCGCGCCGTGGTGCGCGAGGAAGCCGCGGCCAAGAAGGCCGAGGCGTGGGCGCGCCTGCATGAGGGCGAGGTCGTGCACGGCATCGTGCGCCGCCTGACCGATTTTGGCGCCTTTGTGGACCTGGGCGGCGTGGATGGCCTCATCCACGTGACCGATCTGAGCTGGGCGCATGTCAAGCATCCCTCCGAGATCGTTTCGCCCGATCAGGAGGTCGATGTGAAGATCCTCAGCCTCGATCAGGAGCGCGAGCGCATCCAGCTCGGCCTCAAGCAGCTCCAGCCCAAGCCCTGGGACATGGCCCCCGAGAAGTACCCGGCCGGTTCCGTGGTCACGGGCAAAGTCGTTCGCATCACCACGTTTGGTGCCTTCGTGGAGCTTGAGCCCGGCATTGATGGACTGGTGCACATCAGCCAGTGCGCCGCCACCCGCATCAACAAGGTCGAAGATGCGGTCAACGTCGGCGATGTGGTGCAGGTCAAGGTCCTCAACATCGATCCTGAGGCAAAGCGCATCAGCCTGAGCATCCGCGCCCTGCTTGAGCCGGAACCCGCTCCCGTGGAAGAGGTGGCCGAGCCCGTCTATGACGACGGCGCCGAGGCTGTCCCGGTGGACATCGAGGCCATGGGCGCCGCGCTCGAGGCCGAAGCCGCCGAAAACGAGGCTCACGAATAAGCAGACTGGTTCTTTCACGCCCCGCATACCCTGGTATGCGGGGCTTTTCTTTATGGTGCGGAAAACCCTTTTGAGGAAAAAGATTGCAAATACGGGTACGGTGTGCTATAATATCTTTAACTGATGGTCAATCAGGTCTTTCTTAGTCGTCGCTCGGAGGAAAAGAGGTTTTTGTGCGCTACGCGATGCTTTTGAAACCGCATCCAAATATCCGTTACCGCCAGTCGCTGCAGAAGCTGGCGCTGATTGAGTTAGCCTGTACGCTTGAGGCCTTGGGAATGTCGCAGGCCCGGCCAAGGCTGGAAACGCTGGCGGGCGAGCATTTTTTGATGTTTGATTCCGAGCCGCTTGAGGAAGATACATGGCGCACCGTATCGCGCCATTCGGCCGTCTGTTTCGCCGGGGAGTATCTGGAGGACGGCGCGCTTCGACCCATTTCCCGCGCCTGTGCCGGAAAGATGCCTGACGATCTTCCGCATGTATTGAAATACAAAGGAAAAACCAACGCGGATTTCACCTACCTGATGCTGCATTGCGCAAAAGCCGCTTCTGCCTTTGCGCGTGAAACGAGGCCGCTGTGCGTCCTTGATCCCATGTGCGGCAAGGCGACCACGCTTTTATGCGCGCTGTGCGAGGACTGCGACGCCGTGGGCGTGGATATGGACGGAAAGGCGCTTAAAGAGGTTGAGACCTATCTGGAGCGCTCCCTAAAGATGCACCGTGTGAAGCACAAGCGGACAAACGGCGCGCTGACGCTCGCAGGCGGTGCGAGCGCGAAGTGGACGCAGTACACCGTCGCGCCAGACGCGCAGGCGATGCGCGAGCAGCCGCGCACGCTGCGGCTGATTCATTCCGATGCGGGAAAGCTCGCCGGGCTGGTGCCGGGAGGAAGCTGCGACCTGGTCGTCTGCGACCTGCCCTATGGCGTACAGCACGCACCCAGGGAGGATGGGGGAATGTCCTCTCTGCGTCGGCTTCTGGACAGGGTGCTTCCGGGATGCGTCCACGCGCTCAGAAGCGGCGGCGCGGCAGCGCTTGCCTTCAATCTCAATACGCTGCGCCGCCGGGACGTTGTCCAGGCGCTGCGGGAGGCCGGCATGGAGCCGTTGACGGCGCCGCCCTACGATGATTTTTCGCATTGGGTGGAGCAGGCGGTGGAGCGCGACGTCGTCATCGCGCGAAAGAGGTAAGCAGCAGGAAAGAGAAACGATCTTTTTTTCGGCTTTCATGCGATAAGGAGGGTTTACTTTGCACAACGAGCAATTGCAGGCGATGACGGTCGTTCAGCTGCGCAAGCTTGCCAAGGAAAACGGGGTGAAGCTCAGCGCGGGGATCGACAAATCCGGGATCGTCGCCCGCCTGCTGGAAGCTTTGGGCGACAAACCGGAGCAATCGCCCGCGCAGGAGGAACATGCTGAGCCTGCGCAGGAGAAACCCATTGAGTCCACACAGCCGGAAAGCCCTGTTCAGGCCGATCCGCCGGCGGATGAGAACAAATTGCAGGAAGCGCCCCTTTCGGCTGACGTTACGGCGCTTGCGCCAGGCGGTTCGGGTTTCCGCGCATGGAACACCCCGCAGGAGCAGGGAGGATTCCGGCCCGTATACCGTCAGGCATGGCAGGCCCGCAGCACCGCTTCGCGCGATGCCGCGCAGACGCCCGCCTGGCAGCAGCCGCGCGCAGGCGGAACGGCAAATCGCTTTGGTCCGCCTGCACGGAGCGTAACGGCGCACGAGGAGCCTGCGCCGCTGGCTGCCGAGCAACCCAGACAGCACGCCGAGTATACCCGTCCCGCACCGCAGGACAACGTGCCCAGGCTGGACGGCTACCGTCTGGGCTACCGCGCTGCGCCTCAGCGTCCGTCCTATCAGAACCGCGGTGAGTACGGCGGGCGTGAGCAGGCCTATAACGCCGGTTATCAGCCGCGTGGATACCGACCCGCCGGCAACGGTTATGGGTATCAGCAGCCGCGCGGCTATCAGCAGCCTTCCGCCGATCCCAACTGCAACGACGCAGTCTACCGTATGGCGCGCGACCCTCAGTTTGCAATCCAGGCGGAAGAGGGGCAGGTGCCCGATCTGCTTAAAACGCAGGAGACCGAACCCGCAGGCGGCATCCTTGAGATCCTGCCTGACGGGTATGGCTTCTTGCGCAGCCATACGCTCTTGCCGGGCAAAAAGGATATCTACATTTCCATGGCCCAGATCCGCCGCTTTGGCCTGCGCACGGGCGATCTGGTGGAGGGCCGCGCCCGTGTGCAGCGGGACAGCGACAAGTTTGCCGCGCTTTTGACCGTAGAGCGCCTCAACGGCCATGAACCCGCCGAAAATCCCGATCGCCTCTCGTTTGACCAGCTCGTGCCGGTTTATCCCAACCGCCGCATCGTCCTGGAAAGTGAAACGGACAACAAGGACATGGCCATCCGTCTGGTGGATCTGATTGCGCCAATCGGCTTTGGTCAGCGCGCCATGATCGTCGCCCCGCCCGACAGCGGGCGGCTGGTGTTGCTGCGCGGAATCTGCGGTGCCATCAAGCGAAACGACGCGGACGCAGAGGTGTTGATGCTTCTGATCGACATTGCGCCCGAAGAGGTCACGGAGATCCGCGAGTCGGTGGACGCCGAGGTGTTTGCCTCCACCTTCGCCGATCCGCCCGAGACGCAGACGCGGGTGAGCGAAACCATGCTGGAGCGCGCCGAGCGACTGGTGGAAGACGGACGCAACGTGGTCATCCTGCTGGACAGCCTCACCAAGCTCACCCGGGCCTATCAGTCGGCGCTGGTGCAGGGCGGGCGTCCCATGACCAATACCGTAACCCCCGCCGCGCTGGTCAGGCCGAAACGTTTCTTCGGAGCGGCCCGAAATACCCGGGATGCCGGGAGTCTGACCATGATTGCAACCATCGCCGTGGAAACCGGATCGCGTGTGGATGACATCATCTATGAGGAATTCAAGGGCACGGCCAACATGGAACTGTTCCTGTGCAAGCGCCAGCCAAACGACCCGGTTTATCCCATGATCGACCTCCAGCTCAGCGGCACCAAGAAGGATGACATGCTTTTGAGCGAGGAGCAGAAGGAAGGTCTGCGCGCCATCCGAAAGGTCCTGGCCTCCACCACCAACGGCGAGGCCGTGGTACAACTGATTGACATGATGCAAAAGACCCGGTCCAACGCCGACCTGCTCAACCGCCTTCAGGACTGGATCGCCCTGTGGGAAAAGAGCGGGTATCTCAAGCGCTGACCCGCAGCTCTGTGCAAGGCCCCCGGAACGCCGGCGGGGCCTTGTTTTTACATCCAAAAGAAGCGTGTATTCTTGACGCGAAACGGATAACATGTTATCGTATAATGCTGGATGTAAGTTTCTACGGATTGGACGAGGTGTGACGATGACGGATAACCATTCCGGCAAAAGCCGGGTAAGGCGCAGTGAACGGGCGAGGAGCCTGTATATGGCCAGGACGGTCTCTCCGGCCGGGGAGGAAGTCGCGCTTGAGGCCGCTGCCCAGCAGGAGCTTCAGGGCGCGGAGGCGCAGGCCGAGGCGAGCGTGCAGCCATACGGCGGCTATACGCCAAACGCTTCCGGGGAAGGCTTAGCCGGTGTGGAGAAGACGTCCCATCCCCAGGAGGATCTTTCCGCCTATTACCGGCGCGGCGGATCCCAATCCCCGGAGGGCGAAGAGGCGGAGCCCGCCTTTGCGCCACCTCCGAAGCTCGATTTTCTCGGCTTTGACGATAAGCCCGTTCAGCCGGCGGGCGAAGTGCAGAGCAACGTCTACCGCCCGCGGGAAGCGACCTGGGCCGATACCGCCCGCCGCGATATCCTCTCGATGGATGGCGTGGGGTACGAGGTCCGCGAGGAGGCCGAAAACCCCGCCGCTCAGCGTCGGCGGCGCAGGCGCAGGATAAAAAAGGTCCTTGTTGGCGCAGCCGTGCTCGTTGTGCTGGCCGGCGGCGGGTGGCTCATGCGCGACCGGATCGGAGAATGGCTGAACCAGACGGGAATCGTCACCCAGCCGGAAGCAACCTTTACGGTCATGACGACGCCCCAGCCCATTTCGGGCTATGATGCTGCGCCGGCCCTGGAGATCGCCGACACAACCCGCACGGCCATCAGCCGTCTGAGCGGAACCGTCCAGATGGACATCCGTGCCGTGACGGATACGCATGTGCTCACCAGCAACCTTCGTCCAGACGGCACCTATGATTTCTATCTGTTTACCGCCGCCGAGGGACGGTTGCTGTGCTATTTTGAGGGACTGAGCTCGCAGGGAATGTTCCCGCAGGCCTTTGGCGGGTTCTATGTGGATCAAAAGCCCTACCTGGTGGCCGTCAATGGCTCGGCGCTGGTGCGCACCGCCGATCTTGAGGCCAGCTATGGCTCAGAGCTGCGCTTGCATCCCATGTACAACGGCTGGTCCATCATCCAAAGCGAGAAGGACGGAAGCGCTAACTACATCAACGCCGGCGGACAGCTTTTCAGTACCCTCTGGTTTGCCCGCGCCTATCCCTTTACGGGCCAGTCCACCGTGGCGTATGTGGATACGGGCAGCACCGCGGAAAGCGACCAGCGATATCTCCTCTATGTCCTTGGGCAGGATGGAACCATGAGCCGCTGGCTGGCTACGCCTGACATGGAGGACCTGGTGGCCTCCGCCTGCGGGATGGCCTACATGAACACGGGCGAGATGTACCGTCTGCCCGATACGTCCGCGCCGCTGGTGACCTCCCCCGAGGTTCACGCCTATCTGGACTGCGACGCATTGGTGGTCCGGGACCCTGAAAGCGGCAAATATGGCCTGTTTGTACAGGGCGAGCAGCACTATGATTTTGTCTACGACAGCATCCGTCCCGTGGCCAGCGACATCACCTGGGCGGAAAAGACGCTGGAGGGCGACGGCGGCACGTTTACCGTGCATGCGGTAACGGGCGCGGCCTATCCGCAGCCGCTTTCCCACTCCTTTGTGCTGGAGCGGGAGGGAAAGAGCGAATATGTAGCCTTGTCCACACAGTCGTGTTATCCTATCCGGCTGGAAGGCGAATTTTAAGGAGGTATCCGTGATGAAACGGTTTACGGCGCTGCTTTTGGCGCTTTTGCTCGTTTGCGGCTCGGCTGCCGCACAGGAGACGGATCTTTCTGCTCAGGGCATCACCGTGGTTCGAAACCATGTGGAGGAGACGGTGGGCCGTCAGCAGATCGTGGTGGATTATCCCACGTTTTCCTGCGAAGACGCGCAACTGGAGCTCTACCTGACGGACCATGTAACCGCCCCCATTCAGGCCCTGCAAAAGCGGGGGCAGATGGCTCAGGATGACGCCTATGCTGACGGAGGCCTGGATGAGATCCGCGGCGGATTCAACGTATCGCTGGATTTTCCCGGCCTGCTGTCGGTAGAGGCGACGGTGCGTAATCGCGCTGTGGACCAGCCAAGCGCCAGCACGGAGTTTTTCTATCTGATCGTAGACCTTGCCGGACAGCGCAGCGTGGAGGTGTCCGAGCTGTTCGAGGAAGACTGGGAAACGGTGTGCACCGCATTGCAGCAGGCCGTGTACCAGCGTGCCGGAGAATACGGGGAGCTGGTTGGCACGATCGCTTCCGCCTCGGATGTCCCAAACCCTAAATCCTATTATCTGGCCTCCCCGGCGCTTCGCCTGTTCTACGCTTCAGGCGAGCTTTGCAGTGACGCGGTTTTCGTGGATATCCCCTGGGAGGAACTGAGTCTCACGCGCTCGGAGCTGCTGGCCGGTACGGCCTCGCAGACGGACACGGCGGAACCGGACGAAACAAGCGGGACGCCCACGCCTGCGCAGACCGTCCAGGCGACCGTCACGCCTGCGCCGCAGGCGACGCTCGATCCGAATTTCTCCCTGCCCCCGGTCGTTACGCCCACCCCCATGCCGCTGGCCGGAAACGACGCCATCACCGTGGATGTGCTCACCCACGGCCTCTGGAAGCCGCTGGGAACCGACGGCGAGGTCTATTATCAGTTTACGGCCGACGGAAAGCTTTTGACGGTGAGCGTGAGCAGCTACGACGTGACCGACGGCGTGCTCACCAGCGACGTGCTCAATGGCACGCTGGATATCGGTAGCGACAGTGCCTTTACGCTCTATGGCCAGGACGGTACGATGAGCGGCTATGTGCTCAACCGTCAGGGGGACAGCGTCGCTCCGGAGGAATTCGTCACCCCGACGCCGACGCCCATACCGACGCCGACGCCAAGCCCGACCCCGACCCCGACCCCGACGCCAAGTCCAACGCCCACCCCCAGCCCGACGCCTACCCTGTCGCCTTATCAGCAGGCCGTCCAGCAGGCTCCGTCTCTGGCACCGCTCAGCGACGCTTCGTTTGAAAAGGCCCAGACGCTGCCGGTCCGCTGCGCGCCCGGCGAGGAAACCTACCGCGTGAGCGGCGCGCAGGTGGATACGGACGAAAGCGTGTTGATCTACGGCGTGGAGAACGGCTGGGTCCTGGTCAGCTACACCATCGGGAACGGCTCGCGCGGGCGCATGGGCTACATTGATGACAGCACGCTGGCCGACGCGGAGAATGTCGCCAAGCTCGGCTTCTGTTCGATTCCCATCACCCTGGCCAGCGACTGCGATGGCACGGACGACCCGCTGAACGCCAAGGAGACGCTGACGAGCCTGAAGGCTGGCGATCAGGTCACCCTGCTTGCGTTTATGGGCGACGAATGGGCGTATGTGCAGATTGGCTTGGAGGGTCGTGTCTGCCGCCTCTTCATTCCGCGTTCCGCGCTCACGGGCGCCTGAGCGCAAAGGGGAGGAGGGACATCCATGGATCGCAGGGATGAAATCATCCGGCTGCAGATGGAGGTCATCGGGCAAATGACGCGCAGCAACCTTCAGCGCCTTGCCGCAGATCTCTGGGATGCCCCGCCAGCGGCTGAGAGCGGCGCCGCTCTGGAGGCCGCTCCCAAGCCCGGGGCGGAGGGGGAGACGAGCGCGCCGGAGTCGCTTGAAGCGCTGCAAAAAGAGCTGGACGGGTATATCGGCCTCAAGGCCGTCAAGCGTGAGGTCAAAAGCCTCATCAACCTCGTGTCCGTGCAGAAGCTGCGGAAGGAAAACGGCCTCCCGGTGGGCGATGTGTCGCTGCATATGGTGTTTACCGGGAACCCGGGAACGGGCAAGACGATGATCGCCCGGCTGATGGCGCGGGTATACAGGAGCCTTGGCATCCTGTCCAAGGGCCAGCTTGTGGAGGTGGACCGAAGCGGACTGGTCGCCGGATATGTGGGACAGACCGCCATCAAGACGAGCGAGGCGGTTCAGAAAGCGTTGGGCGGCGTGCTCTTTATTGACGAGGCGTACGCGCTGACCGCTCAGGGCGGGAGTGACTACGGTCAGGAGGCGGTGGACACGCTGCTCAAGACCATGGAGGATCATCGGGACGACTTGGTGGTCATCGCGGCGGGCTATACGGAGCGCATGGAAACCTTCATCCATTCCAACCCGGGCCTGGAGAGCCGGTTCAACCGTTTCCTGCACTTTCCCGACTACACTGTCGAGGAACTGGCGGACATCTTTGAAATGCGCTGCAAAACTGGCGGGTATCAGTTGGATGCGGACGCCCGGGAACCGCTCAGGGCGATCCTGGCTCGCCTGAGCCTGGACACGGAGGGCTTTGGCAACGCAAGAGGCGTGCGCAATCTGTTTGAGCGCGCTGTGAGCGCACAGGCGGACCGCCTGGCCGCGCAGGCGCAGGTGACGCGCGAGACGCTTATGCTGCTGACCGCCGGGGACCTGCGCGCCGCCGCGGGGGAGGCTTGAAGCCGACTATATGCCGCACATGCCCTTTGGACATGTGCGGTTTTTCGACACGAAAGGTTGACAAATGTATACCTTATGCGTATAATGAGGTGGACGAACATAGTACCTCTGCCATCATTGATGCGAAGGAAGGTGCGTTCATGAGAGCCGCAACCGTGTTCAACTTTCTCCTTGAGGCCACGTTGGCCGGCAGCGTCATGATTTTACTGATGCTGCCTGTGCGCCGTTTTCTGCGCTGCAAGCTCACCAGCCGTCTTATCTGTTTTGCCTGGTTGCTGGTGGCGGCGCGACTGCTGCTTCCCTTATCGCTCCCCAATCCCATGATAAACGAGCTTCGCCCTTCGTTGTCGTCCGACACGGGCGTGCGGCCCATCGCGGATCAGGTACGGGTGCGCACCATAGACGCGGTCAGGGATCTCGCCCTGTCTGCCGAGGCGTATGACGGCGCTGCCGGGCTTTCCGAAGCCCTCTGGGAGGTCTCCTACGACATCAGAGGCGGGCGTATGGCGGGCCGGTTGCTGGCGGCTTATGCCGTCGCGGCGCTGGCGGTGGCGGGCTGGATGACATGGCGAAACGCGCGCTTTCTGCTTGCGCTCAGGCGCGGGCGCGTGGGAGCGCTTGAGGGAGAAAGCCTGACACGCTACCGCGAGCTATGCAAACAGCGCAAAATCCGGCCCGTGCCGGTCTACTGGGTGGACCCGCTGCCAGGGGCCTGCCTGGTCGGGGTCTTCAGGCCCTATGTCGCACTTCCCCTGACGCTTAGGGAGGAGGACCTTCTTCCGGTGCTCGCGCATGAGCTGTGCCATAAAAAGGCCGGTGATCCCTGGTGGGGGCTTGTGCGAAATGCCTGCTGCGTGATTCACTGGTTCAACCCGCTGGTGTGGCTGGCAGCCCGGCTGTCCAGAGGCGATCAGGAGATGGCCTGCGACGAGCATGTAATCCAGCCCATGAGCGATGAGGAGCGCATCCGCTACGCAAACACCCTGGCGCTGAACGCCGCGCGGCGAAGCCGCCCGGAAATGTCCGTGCTGGCCACGGGCATGACCATGAAGGGCAGGCACATCAAGCGCCGCCTGCGGGCCATCGTGGACGGACGCGCGGCGCTGCGCTGGCTGTGCGTGGCGGCGCTGTGCGTTGCCTGCGCGGGTACGCTGTTTGCCTTCGCCACGGCGGAATACCTGCGCCCGCTTTCCGAGCCGGTTGCGCCGCAATGGAGCGGTCCGGCAGTGCAGCGGCATGCCGTCAATACCCCGCAGGAGGCGGAGGCGTATGCGCGGGAGATTTTTTCCTCCGGGCCGTGGCTGAATATGCTGTCGCCTGCGGCTGGCTTTGATGCGCTGCAATGGCAGGTGATAGACGGAGGAGAGCTATGGCAGGTAAACGCCTGGCCGCCGCCGGGAGAGGCGGGCGGGATGGTCATGGTCAGCTTTGACAGCGAGGGTCGTATCTGGGAGATCGAGGATGGCGCCGCCTACGGTACGATCTATCATGCCAAAGAAATACTCCCGGCGAATCCTTCCTATGATGTTCACGACGCCTACAGGGCCAGGATTGTTGATTTTGCGCATCTGTGGTCATCCGTGGTCCTTGGAGAGTCGTTCGATACGCTTTCCGTCAGCGGGGACGGCTGGTTTGACGACGAACGATGCGTGCTGCTGAGCTATACCATGGCGGAATCCGGCCATACGGGGAGTCTCTCGATCCGAATGAGCCCGGAAATGTATGTGTTCAGATTCACCCGCAGGGAATCAGGCGAGGTGGACGTTGAACGCATACAGGCGAGCAATGCTGCCCACATGGCCAGCAGAGAAACGCTGATGGACCGTGCGCTGGCAGGCGCGCAGAGCCTCGAGGCGGACTTCCTGCCGATGGCCGAACTGGATGCGGAAACAGCGGAGCAGGCAAGCCGGGCGTATGAGCTTCTCACCGGCACGTTTGGCCATTCCTTTGCGGACGCGGATCGGTTTGTCTATGCGCACATGGAGCAGGATGGAACGTCGTTTCTGGTTTTCCACGATGCGGCGTATCCGAAATGGAACTATGTGATGCTGCCCGCTGAAGGCGCGCGGACACCCTTTACCTCCACGCAGGGGTCCTATGCCGGGGAAGAGGGCATCCGCTTCCTGTGGTACAGGGTTGAGGAGGAGGGCTGGTTTGAGCGCTGGGAGGCGGGGGACCGGGATGCCTTTGTCCATAGCGCCATTGATTATCAATATCAGATTCCCTTTACGGATGAGGAGAAGGCTTTCATCCGCGCCGGGCAATGGAGCGTGGCTGAGACGGTGCAAGGGGTTTTTGAGGCGTACTATGGCCCTGAAACCCAGTGGAGCGAGGCCTTATCCGGCTGGCGTGACGCGACGCTGGAACGCTTTAAGCAATCGACCTAAGTTTTTTGATAAAATTGATGACAAAGGGGTTGACATACGGCGAGGGGATCTGATAAAATGAGGATGGTTAGATTATTCTAACACTCTGCCGGGAAGTAGCCGCTCCTTGCAGGCAGGACCATTGGGTGAGTCCCTCTCGCCCCCTCCAACAAGCGACGCCCGGGCCCCGTACGGGACCCGGGCATTGCCATGGAAATCTGACAAAAAAACATCAAAATTTGCTCAACCACTTTTTACAAGCGGAAAATTGTGCTATACTATGGTTGTATGTGTCCGCATCACACACTATGTTGGAACAGGAGGATACAATCAATGCAATATTCAAGAGAAGTCGAGGAAATGGTATGCGTCAAAAAGGGCCCCAACCATGGCCCCGCTCCCATCCCTGAAGAGGGTAAATGGGTGCAGAGCCGCGAGATCAAGGATATCAGCGGCCTGACGCACGGCATCGGCTGGTGCGCTCCCCAGCAGGGCACCTGCAAGCTGACCCTCAACGTTAAGGAAGGCATCATCCAGGAAGCGCTGGTGGAGACCATCGGCTGCAGCGGCATGACCCATTCCGCCGCTATGGCCGCCGAGATCCTGCCCGGCAAGACCGTCCTGGAGGCCCTCAATACGGACCTTGTTTGCGACGCCATCAACACCGCCATGCGCGAATTGTTCCTGCAGATTGCTTACGGCCGCACCCAGAGCGCCTTCAGCGAGGGCGGACTGGTTATCGGCGCGGGCCTGGAGGACCTGGGCAAGGGCCTGCGCAGCCAGGTCGGCACCATGTACGGCACCCTCAAAAAGGGCGTGCGCTACCTGGAGATGGCTGAGGGCTACGTGCTCAAGCTGGCTCTGGACAAGGACCATGAGGTCATCGGCTATCAGTTCGTGCACCTGGGCAAGATGATGGAGGCCATCAAGAAGGGCGTCGATCCCAAGGAAGCCTACGAAAAGAACGTCGGCACCTATGGCCGCTTCGCCGAGGCCGCCGAGTACATCGATCCCCGTCATCAGTAATCCGAATTTGATAAGAGGTGAGTGAAAATGGCTACTTTTGAAGGATACGAAAGAAGAATCGGCAAGATTGAGGGCGTCCTCAAGCAGTACGGCTTCACCGATCTGGATTCGATGGCGCAGTT
>CALVKX010000036.1 GCA_944333375.1 uncultured Eubacteriales bacterium | reverse complement strand
GGCTGGGCGCGGTTTTGATGCTCATTACCAGCCGCATTCCGCACGCCTTCTGGCGCGACGCGCGGGTGGTGGTCGCGGGGCTCGTGGCCAGCTTCATTTTGCTGGTCCTCGTGCTGATCCCGGGGATAGGCGTCTATCTCAACGGCTCGCGCCGGTGGCTGAGCATCGCGGGGATGAGCTTTCAGCCCTCGGAGGTGGCCAAGATCGCCTCGGTGATCTACCTGGCGGCCACGCTGAGCTTCCGGCTGGAACGGGTGGAAAAGCTGTGGCGGGGCGTTTTGCCCCTGCTGGTGGTTCCGGCGGTGCTCTTTCTTCTGATCCTTGAGCAGCCCAATCTCTCCACCGCGGGCAGCATCATGATCGTGGCGGTGCTGATGCTCCTGCTCGCGGGGGCCAGGTGGCGGCATCTGGGCCTGCTGGGCGTGGCGGGCCTGTGCGTGGGCACGGTATATGCGTGGGTCGAGCCCTATCGCCGAGAGCGCCTGCTCTCCTTCCGCGATCCCTTTGCCCAGATGAGCGACGAGGGGTATCAGCTGGCCCAGTCGCTCATCGCCATCGGCTCGGGCGGCCTTTTCGGGCGCGGGCTGGGCCAGGGGCGGCAGAAGTTCAGCTACCTGCCCTACCCGGAAAGCGATTTCATCTTCGCCATCATCGGAGAGGACTTCGGGCTGCTGGGCTGCGTGGTGGTGATCGCGCTGTTTGTGGCCTTTGCCTTTGCGGGCATGCGCATCGCCGTCTCCTGCCCGGACCGCCATGGCTGCCTGCTGGCGGCGGGATTGACGGCGATGATCGCCGTCCAGGCCTTTATCAACATCGGCGTGGTGGTGGGTGTCCTGCCGACGACGGGACTGCCCCTTCCGTTTTTCAGCGCCGGGGGCACCTCCATCTCGCTTCTGATGGCGGCGACAGGGATCATCCTCAGCGTTTCCCGCACGGCGCGCAAATGAGCTTTTTTTCACACTTGGTCAGGCATGACATAAGATGGTGCATGGAATGCTTGACGGAGGTGGAAGAATGAACACCTTGCGAATTTGCGGCGGGAGGCGCCTGAGGGGCCAGTGGCGGGTACACAGCGCGAAAAACGCGGTCCTGCCCATCATGGCCGCCTCCATCCTCACGCAGGAGAAGACGCGGCTGGAGGGGTGCCCGGACCTTGTGGATGTCGGCTATATGGCGGATATCCTGCGCACGCTGGGCTGTCGGATACATAGCGGGGACGGGGCGCTCACCATCGATCCGCAGGGCCTCAGCCGCCATGAGATGCCCGACGCCCTGGCCAAGAAGATCCGATCCTCCATCTTTTTGCTGGGCTCGATCCTCGCGCGGTTTCGCAAGGCGACGGTCACCTTCCCGGGCGGATGTGAAATCGGCCTGCGGCCCATCGACCTGCATCTCAGCGGCCTGAGGCAGCTTGGGGTGAATGTGCGGGAGGAGGGCGGCGTCATTCGCTGCGACGGGCGTTGCATGCGCGCCGGGACCGTGCATTTCGACTACCCCAGCGTGGGCGCCACGGAGAACGTGATGATGGCCGCCGTGCTGCTCAAGGGGCGGACGCTGCTCAACAATGTGGCGCGGGAGCCGGAGATCGCCGATCTGCAAAATCTCCTCAACGCCATGGGCGCGCGCATCAGCGGGGCGGGCACGCACGCCATTATCGTCGAGGGCGTGGACCGCCTGCGCGGCGTGAGCTACCAGCCCATGTCGGACCGCATCGTGGCGGGGACGCTGCTGGCCGCGGCGGCGGCCACGGGAGGCGAGGTGCGGCTCACCAACGCGCCCTGCCGCGACCTGTACGCGGTCTTTACCAAGCTTCGGGAGATGGGCTGCGAGATCGGGGAGGAGGAGGACGCGGTGACGCTGCGGGCGCCGCAGCGCCTGTCGGCCTTCCAGCAGCTCCAGACCCAGCCGCACCCGGGCTTTCCCACCGACATGCAGGCGCAGATGCTGGCGCTGGCGGCGATGGCGAAGGGAACGTCGGTGGTGGTGGAGAATGTATTTGAGAATCGTTTCGCGCACGTGGGCGATTTGAACCGCATGGGCGCAAACGTCCTGGTCAACGGCAGGACCGCCGTGGTTCAGGGCGTGGAAACGCTCTACGGCACGCGCGTGACGGCGCGGGACCTGCGCGGCGGCGCGGCCCTGGTCATCGCGGGGCTGGCGGCGCGCGGGGAGACGCTGGTGGAACGGGCCGAGCTGATCGACCGCGGCTACGAGCGTCTGGAGGAGATGCTTTCCGCGCTGGGAGCGGACATCCGCCGGGAAAGCGCCGGGGTATAAACCAGGGGAGGAAAGGTACATGAGCAAGCGCGCCAGGGAAAAGCGCACGCAGCAGACCGAACAGGAGCAGTTCGAGGCCTACGGGGAATATACATACAACTACCTGCACACGATGGACGGCGGGAGCGGCGAACCCGCCGTCCAGCCAAGCGCGCAGGCTGTTCGCCGCGCGCAGAAACGGCGCAGGACGCATGGCTTTTTCAAATTTCTGGGCCTGTTGACGGTGCTGACCATCGCCCTGGTGGTGGGGCAGCAGACGCTTTTCAGGCTGGAGACGGTGTATGTGGTGGGCAACGTGGAAAAGACGCCCCAGCAGGTGGTCACGGCGTCGGGCCTGGTTCGCGGGCGCAACATGATTTCCATCGAGGAGGAGGATGTGGCCGAGGCCCTCAGCCACGACCACACCATCATCTTCAAGGGCATGCAGAAGGAATATCCCAACACCATTTACCTCTACATCGAGGAGCGCAAGACCGTCGCCGCCATGCAGTGGCTGGGTATCCTCTATACCCTGGACGGCGAGGGCGTGGTCATGGCGGAGAGCACCTCCTCCATCCCGCCCGCGGGTATGCCCGTGGTGACGGGCTTTCGGGTGAGCAACATCAGCGTCGGGCAGCAGCTGGCGGTGCGTTCCCAAGGTCAGCTGGAGGCCTACCGCGTCATCATGGAGGAGCTGGAGCTGCAGATGTACCAAAGCCAGGTTTCCGAAATCAACCTGGCAGACCCGGACAACATCTATCTGGTGACGGCGGAGGGCGTGACCGTGCGGCTTGGCGACGCAAACTACATGCAGGCCAAAATCGGGGCCGTGCGCACGGACATGGCCTATCTGCGCCAGCTTGGCAAGACCTCCGGGATTCTGGACGTGACGACCCCCGAGGATGCCAAGTACATGCCCGAGGATTGAGAGCGCTGGAAAAGTTTACGAACTTATTCTCAAAAACGTGAAAAAAAAGCGGGAATATGCTTGCGTATTCCTGATAAAACGGTTACAATAAATAATGGTATTTTGGGTGCCTTCTATTGCGTGCGCGGCGGCGCCCGCCGTGCCGTGGGGCGCTGGCCCCCGGCTGATTGAAGACGAACAGGGGAATGCTGTGTTATGAAATCAACCATCGCGGCAATTGATTTTGGTACGTGCAAGATCGTTACCCTCGTGGCCGAGACAAGCGGCAGCCAGCGCTGCGATATCGTAGGCGCGGGCATCGCCGCCTATGACGGCTTTCTGGACGGCGAGTGGAACAACACGGTGATGCTCAACGAGGCCATTCAAAAATCCATTACGGAGGCGGAGACGCAGTCCAAGCGCAAGATCCGGGAGATCAACGTGGGCGTGCCGGGCGAGTTTACGCGCGTGTACGCCGTGGAAACCAGCGTGACCATCCAGGGCGCGGACCCGCATGTGACCCCCCGCCATGTGGAGAAGATTTTCGCAAATGCGGACAAGCAGCTCTCGCCCGTGCGTGGCGTGGTCGTTCACCGCAGCCCCGCCTGGTTTATGGTTGACGGCGGCAAAAAGACGCTGGAGCCCGTGGGCCTCAAGGGAACCGAGCTCAAGGCGCTGGTGAGCTTCGTGGTGGCCGATACCTTCTTCCTGGACGATGTGATGGCGCGCCTGCGGGACATGAACATCACCGTGAGCGGCTTTTTCTCCAGCTCCACGGGCGAGGCGATGCTCTACCTGCTGGAGGAAGACCGCGACCGTACCGCGATTCTCATCGACATCGGCTACCTCTGCACCGACGTCATGGCGGTGGAAGGCGACGCGGTGATCTTTCAAAAGACATTGCCGGTGGGCGGCGGCCACATCGCCGCCGACGTGGCTGAGGGCCTCTCCATCCCGCTGGAGTCCGCCGAGCAGATCAAGCGGGAATATGTGTATGGAATATCCACGATCTCGCAATCCTATACCGTATCCGGCGGCGAGGGCGTCAAGACGGAGACCTTCACGCAGGAGCAGGTGGCCGCGGTGCTGGAGCCCCGCGTGGACGAGATCGCGGACATGATTAAGGAGTGTATCGACGACAGCGGCATCAAGCTGGGAAGCTGGTCCACCATTTATCTCACCGGCGGCGGCCTCAGCCTCAACCGTGGCGGCAGGGATTATCTCTCGGCCAAGCTGGAAAAGCCCGTGCGCGATACGGTCAAGCGTACCATTAAGCTCTCCAGCCCCATCTACGCAAGCGCCATGGGCCTGATGGACCTCATCATCGACACCATCGAGGCCAGAAACGCGACATCCAGCGGCGTGGCTGGCGGCATCAAGGACTTTTTCAAGAGTTTGCTGGGCGGCTGACGCCCCGGACGCGACCGAAGAAAGATTGAGTAGGGGGATGCACTGTGCTTGAGTTTCAGATCGAGGATCAACAGAGCTTTGCGAGCATCAAGGTAATCGGCTGCGGCGGGGCCGGCAACAACGCCATCAACCGCATGGTGGATGCAGGTCTCAAGGGCGTGGAGTTCATTGCCGTCAATACGGACCGGCAGGCGCTTGCCATGAGCAAGGCCAGCACGACCATCCAGATCGGCGAAAAGCTGACCAAGGGCCTGGGCGCGGGCGCGGTGCCCGACGTGGGCCGCCGCGCCGCGGAGGAGAGCCGAGAGGAGATCGCCCAGGCGCTCAAGGGCGCGGATCTGGTGTTCGTCACCGCCGGCATGGGCGGCGGCACCGGGACCGGCGCGGCCCCGATTGTGGCCGAGATCGCCCGAGATCTCAACTGCCTGACCATTGCTGTGGTCACCAAGCCCTTTGCCTTCGAGGGCAAGCAGCGCATGAAGAATGCCGAGATGGGCGTGATCGACCTCAAGCAGCGCGTGGACACACTGGTCGTCATCCCCAACGACCGGCTTTTGCAGGTGGTCACCAAGGGCACGTCAATGCTGGAGGCCTTCCGCATCGCAGACGACGTGCTCCGCCAGGGCATCCAGGGCATCAGCGACCTGATCGCCGTACCCGCGCTCATCAACCTCGATTTCGCCGACGTCAAGACCGTCATGGAGTCCGGCGGACTGGCCCATATGGGCATCGGTACCGGCAAGGGCGAAAACCGCATGGTGGAGGCGGCCAAGAACGCCATCCAGAGTCCGCTGCTGGAGACGAACATCGACGGCGCGCGCGCCGTGCTCATCAACATCACCGGCGGCGAGGACATGAGCATCATCGATATCAACGAGGCGGCCAACCTGGTCATGCAGGCGGCCGACAGCGAGGCCAACATCATCTTCGGCGCCGGTATCGATGAGAACATGGACGACGAGGTTCGCATCACCGTCATCGCCACCGGGTTTGAAAAGACCCCCTTCCCCAAGAAGGAGGACGGTAAGAAGAAGAGCGGCTCGGACCGCGACTGGACGCGCAGCTTCTCCGGCGGCGGCGCGGCCTATGACGCGGGCAGCCTGCGCGGGACGCCCCTGGTGCAGCAGGATTACCCCACCCCCTCCTATGAGGATATGAGCTTCAACATGCCCATGGACGAGGAGCGCAGCGGCGGCTTTGGCAGCTACATGGGCGGCGGAAGCGCCATCCCCACGCCGGCGGCCATGCCGCAGATGGTTCAAAACGGACAGATGTACCAGTCCGGCTTCGGCCAGGGCTATCAGCCCCAGCAGCCCTACGGACAGCTGGACTACGGCATGGGCCAGCCCGGGATGCAGTACCAGGGCGGCATGCAGCAGCCTCAGCAGCCTGGCATGCAGCAGATGGAATACGGACAGCAGTATCAGGGCGGCATGCAGCAGCCCGTGGGCCAGCCGGATGCCAAGGCGTCGCAGCCCGAGCCCGCGCCGCAGCCCAGCACCGTTGAACGCGACGATCTGGGCGTGCCGGCCTTCCTGCGCCGTCCAAGCCGCAAGTGACGCAATGCCCCGCGCTCCCTTGGGAGGCGGGGCTTTTTGCGCCCATAAACCCGCCTGTTGCGAAAACGTCCTTTTTGTTGTATACTAAATACGGGACAACAAGACCGATGGGGAGGGATAGGTGTATGAAGTTAATCATCGCTATCGTACAGGACGAGGACGCTTCCCGTCTGATTAGCCAGCTGATGAACGACGGCTTCGGCGTTACCAAACTGGCCACCACCGGCGGCTTCCTTCGCGCGGGCAACACCACGTTGCTGGTGGGTGTGGATGACGACCGTTTCCAGGCCGCGATGGACGTGATCGAAAAGGTGTGCAAGAGCCGCAAGCAGATCGCGCCCTCTCCCGCTTCCATGGTGGGCATGCCCGGTTCCTACACGCCTTATCCCATTGAAGTGGTCGTGGGCGGAGCCACCATCTTCGTGCTCACGGTGGATCAGTTCATCAAGCTCTGACCCCAGGAAAGGAACCGCATTGACACAGATTGCATCCACGGCGCTGCCGCCCGTGTTCCCCTTCCGTGAAGGGCTCAACGCGGGCGCCGGCGTGGTGGCGAACCAGTTTATCCACCGGCAAATGGTACATGCATATCTGCTGACGGGCGCGCGCGGCCTTGGCAAGCGGACCCTTGCCAGGACGCTGGCCAGCGCCCTGTTTTGTACGTCCGAAAACAGGCCCTGCGGGACCTGCGCAGCCTGCCGTCGCGTCCTGGACGGCAATGAGCCGGACGTGCTGACCCTCTTTGCCGACGACGGCAAACAGATTGGCGTGGACCGCGTGCGCGAGGTCATCCAGAAGACCAGCCAGCATGCCTTTGGCGACGGCTGGCGCGTGGTGATGATCGAGCCGGTGGAGAAGATGACCCTACAGGCACAGAATTGCCTGCTTAAGTCGCTGGAAGAGCCGGTGGCCCGGGTGGTTTTTCTTTTGATGACGCATGAGCTGACGGCAACGCTGGGTACCATCGCTTCCCGCTGCGTGCGCGTCAAGCTCACGCCGTGGCCGGACGGTGTGCTGGAGGCTGCGCTTCTCAGGGCCGGCTATCCGCCGGATCGCGTCGCCGCCGTCCTTGCGCGCAGCGGCGGCAACATCGGCCGGGCGCTGGCCCTTTTGGAGGAGGACAGCGGAGACGAGCGCGAATTCGTAGCCGCCGCGCTGGCCGTTTCGGACGATGCCGCGGCCGTGGGGCTGAGCACCCGCCTCAAGGACGGCAGGGATGCCGCCGACGGATATCTCAACGCGCTTGAACAGGCAATCTACCAGGCCCTGCTGGTTCGTACGGGCCGGCTGGAGGAGGCCGCGCTCAAGGACTACCCGTCCCTGTGGCGGGAGGCTGCGCGCCGTGCGCCCGTGAGCGACCTCAACGGGCTTTTGACCGCCGTATTCGACGCCCGGCGCCTCAGGGCAGGACAGGTCAACTGGCAGTCCAACATCGATCATCTCATGATGAGGCTATTGGAGGAGTATACCAAATGGCGACAGTCGTTGGCGTAAGGTTTAAAAATGCTGGAAAGCTGTACTATTTTGACCCCGGCAGGCTCTGGCCCGCCGCGGGCAGCTATGTGGTGGTGGAGACCGCGCGGGGTGTGGAATACGGTCAGGTCATCACCGGCGTGCGGCAGGTGGACGACGATCTCATCGCCTCGCCGCTCAAGCAGGTCATCCGTCTGGCCACGCAGGCGGACGCGAGGCATGCCGAGGAAAACGAGCTGTTTGAAAAGGAGGCCTACCGCATCTGTCAGCACAAGATCGAGGAACACAAGCTGGACATGAAGCTGGTGGGCGTGGAGCAGACCTTTGACAACGCCAAGATTCTCTTTTATTTTACCGCCAACGGCCGCGTGGACTTTCGCTCCTTGGTCAAGGACCTGGCCTCGGTATTCCATACGCGCATCGAGCTCAGGCAAATCGGCGTGCGCGACGAGGCCAAGATGCTGGGCGGCCTGGGGCCGTGCGGCCGGCCCATCTGCTGCGGCGCGTTCCTGGGCGACTTTCAGCCCGTGAGCATCAAGATGGCCAAGGAGCAGAACCTCTCCCTGAATCCCACGAAGATTTCGGGCGTGTGCGGCAGGCTGATGTGTTGCCTCAAATTTGAGCAGGACCATTACGAGAGCACGCGCAAGCGCATGCCCAAGACGGGCAAGGAAGTGGAGACGCCCGAGGGCGCGGGCACGGTGACGGAGCTCAACGTGCTCAAGGAAACGGTGACCGTGCGCCTGAGCAAGGGCGATTCTGTGGAGTTTAAGACCTTCCCGCTCACGGAGATCAAATGGGCCAAGCCTGCCCCTCAGGTTGCGCCTGAGAGCCGCGCTTTGGAGGGCAAGGGGCAGGAGAGCGGCCGCGGCGCTCGCGGACAGGGCCGGCGCAGCCGCCAGAACCGGCCGTTGCTGGCCACCGATCCCACGGGGCCCGCGCCGGTCGCCTCGCAGAAGGAGGACGAGCCCCTCCCGCAGGAGGAGCAGCAGCAGGACGCTGGGGACTCCGGCGGCTGGCTCAAGGCGGTGGAGGATGCGCTCAAAGCCGCCCGTGAAAAGGAATGACGCCTTTCCAGAACGTAACAAATACTTGCAATCGGACCGTATTCGTGATATGATGTGTCCGAGCGAAAGCCGCTGTCCGGCTTGCGCCATTGCGATACCGGGAGGTGAAACAAATCATGGCATACCAGATTTCCGACGATTGCATCAGCTGCGGCGCTTGCCAGGCTGAGTGCCCCGTGGACGCTATTTCCGAGGGCGATGGCAAGTACGTAATCGACGCCGACAAGTGCATCGAGTGCGGCGCTTGCGCCGGCACCTGCCCCGTGGGTGCCCCCGCTCAGGCGTGATTCCCGTATTCAGGCAAAGAACAGAACAGCGCGCCGGGAGCGCGGTGTTCTGTTTTTCATTTTCGCAGGAGGATGTGTGCGGTGATGGAGGCTGCGCGGCGCGAGGAGATTCTGCGGCGCTGGTTTGAAATGTGGCTGATCGGAAAAGACCTGGGAATCGCGCAGATCTTTTCGCCGGATGCCTATTATGTGGAAAGCTGGGGCCCGGCCTATCGGGGCGTGGAGTCCATCCGTCAGTGGTTTGAGGAGTGGAACACCCGCGGAAAGGTCGTATCGTGGCCCATCGAGCGGTTTTTTCACGAGAGCAGCCGCACGGTGGCGCAATGGGCGTTTAGGGCGGAGATGAACGACGGAACGGTTGAGGCGTTTGACGGCATGTCGCTGGTGGAGTGGAATGAGGAGGGACAGATCCGCTTTCTCAAGGAATTCGGCTGCAACACCGCCAACTATGATCCCTATGAGAACGGACCGACTCCGCATTTTCGAAACGAAAAGCCAAAGTGGTTCTGAGGGGGAAAACCAGGTCGCTCTCCCCCTTTAGGGCCCCTGGAAGCTCCCGGGGCCTTTCAAAATCGGACGCAGACGTCGGGAAGGTCCGCATGGTGAACTTTTTCGACACGCCTGACGGCCCGCCTCCCGATGCCGGGAGGCGGGCCGTTTATTTTACGGGACCAGCAGGCGGCTGAGTTCCGCCATGCTCTTTACGCGAAGCTCAGCGCGCAGGTCGGGATAAAAACCGTCGGGATCAAAGAGGATGCCGCGTATGCCGGCGTTATGTCCGGCCTGGATGTCGATGTCGCGGTCGCCCACCATGGCCGCCTCCGAGGGGTTGATGCCGTTTTGCTCCATCAGCGCCCTCAGCGCATCCGGGGCGGGCTTGTGCGGGAAGCCGTCCTCGCTGGTTACCGCATCCTCAAAGAGCGGCCACAGGCCGTCCTGCGTGAGCTGCCCGATTGCGCGCCGGTCGCGGTGGGTATAGAGATAATGGCGTATCCCGGCGCCCTGCAACGTCCGCAGACATTCGCCAAGGCCCGCATAGGGCTTGAAATGGCCCTCCCGGGCATGATGACGGGCAAAAACCTCCATCACGTGCGCAACATCCAGCCCGCCGGCCTGCGCACAGTGCTCTGCCGCATGGAACACCGATACCTTGAGCAGCGACAGGGCCTGCCGGGGCGTGAGCGCAGGGGCATACCCCACTTCCGCCAGCGTCAAGAGAAAGGCGCGGGTTATGTTGGGGTAGGAGTCGTAAAGCGTTCCGTCAAAATCCCAGAACAGATGTCGGACGGGTTTCATTGCGCGCCTCGTTCCTCTGTCTGCGCGCCGTCCCCGGCCTGCGCCTTCTCGTCCTCCCCGGCCTCCGGCTCGGACGCAACCTTGCTTACCAGAGCCTTCTCCACGCGGTGGTCCACGATGCTCTCCACCTGAATATGCAGCCCGTGCATCGTCACCTCGGGCGTGCTCCCGTCCCCGGGGATGCTGTCAAAGGAGCTGAACACCATGCCGCCCAGCGTATCGTATTCCTCATCCAGCGGCAGCTCCACCTCCAGCGCCTCGGCCAGCGTGTCAAGCTCCACCGTGCCGGTCACGCGCCAGAGATTGTCGCCCAGCTTTTCGATCTCGGCGTCCTCGCTGGGGTCAAATTCATCGTAGATGTTGCCCACGATTTCTTCCAGCAGGTCTTCCATCGTCACGATGCCGCTCATGCCGCCATACTCGTCCACAACGACGGCCAGATGCGTCTTTTGCTTTTGCATGTTGCTCAGCAGCGTATCGGCGGACACGGTTTCGGGCACCAGATAGGCCGGCCGCAGCAGCTCGCGTATGGGCTTGGGCGATTCGAGCTGGGCGTTGAGAAGAAACTCGCGCGTGCTGAGCACGCCGATGATATCGTCAATGTCGCTGTCATACACCGGGAAGCGGCTCAGGCCGCTTTCGCGGATGATGCGAAGGATATTCTCGTGGCTTTCCTCCACGTGCAGGGCCACCACGTCCATGCGGTGGACCATCACGTCGGCAGCGGTGGTGTTGTTGAATTCAAAGATGTTCTCGATCATGTTGCGCTCGTCCTGCTCGATGGTGCCGTTCTCGCTGCCGATGTCCACCATCATGCGGATCTCCTCCTCGGTGACCTCCTCGGAGGAATCCCCGGGGTTGATGCCAAAGAGGCGCAGTACGCCGTTGGTTGAAACGGTGAGCAGCCATACGAGGGGCTTGAAGAACTGCGACATGCCGCGGATGACCGGGCAGGCGAAGCGGGCGATGCGCTCCGGGTCCTTCAGCGCGATACGCTTGGGCACCAGCTCGCCCAGAACGATCATGAAATAGCTCAGAATCAGCGTGATGAGCACCACGCAGACGGTATGCAGCACGGCGGGGGAAAGCAGGGTGAAGCCGATGGCCGTCAGGGCGCCCGAAAGGACGGAGGCGAAGCTGTCGGCCGCAAAGGCGCTGGCCAGGAAGCCGCTGAGCGTGATGCACACCTGAATGGTAGACAAAAACCGCGTGGGCGATTCGATCATGCGCAGCATCAGCGCCGCCTTTTTGTCGCCATCCTCGGCCTGCTTGCGGACTCTGTTTTCATTGAGCGATACCACCGCTGTTTCGGTGGAGGCGAAAAACGCATTGATGAGAATCAGGAGAAGCTGAAACAGAAGCTGACTGCCTATGGGGTCGTCCAAGAGAATACCTCCTTAAGAATTTGCGGCCGCGCCGCATAATACAGCATTATAGCATAAAACAGCCGCTTATGCATCCTTATTTTGTGTAAAATTCCGTCGGACGGGGACTAGGGCCTAGAGGGTCAGTTCGTCGATCCGGCGAAGCTCGTCGTCGCTGAATCCCGGCGCATCCGTCACCGCGCAGTTGCGCACAATCTGCTCGGGCTTGCTCGCGCCGATGAGCAGGCTGGTTACCTGCGGCTGGCGAAGCACCCAGCTTAGCGCCATCTCGGCCAGGGTCTGCCCGCGCCCGGCCGCAATCTCGTTGAGGGCGCGGACTTTGTCCAACAGATCTTCGGTCAGCATCTCGGGCTTCAGGTAACGGGGATCATGCCCCGCGCGGCTGTCGGCGGGGATCCCGGCGAGGTACTTGTCGGTCAATACCCCGCCGCGCAACGGCGAAAAGGCGATACAGCCCACGCCCTCGCGGGCGAGGGTGTCAAACAGGCCCTCCTCCGCCCCGCGCGCCAGGAGGCTGTAGCGCGGCTGATGGATGAGCAGATGGGTCCCCATCTCCTTTAAAACGCGCACGGCCTCGGCGGTCTGGGCGGCGTCGTAGTTGGACACGCCCACGTAGAGCGCCTTGCCGCTTTTGACGATGTCATGAAGCGCGCCCATGGTTTCCTCCAGGGGCGTCTGGGGGTCGGGGCGGTGATGATAGAAAATATCCACGTACTCCAGACCCATGCGTTTGAGGCTCTGGTCCAGGCTGGCCATCAGGTATTTCCGGCTGCCCCAGTTGCCGTAGGGACCCGGCCACATGTCCCAGCCGGCCTTGGTGGAAATAATCAGCTCATCGCGATGGGGCCGCCAGTCGCGGCGCATGTGCTCGCCGAAGTTGCGCTCGGCCTCGCCGTAGGGCGGGCCATAGTTGTTGGCCAGGTCGAAATGCGTGATTCCATG
>CALVKX010000035.1 GCA_944333375.1 uncultured Eubacteriales bacterium | reverse complement strand
GCCCAGATCCGTCAGAACCTGCGCGTGCAGATTCGCGAGATCCAGCAGGACATGCACATCACCGCCATCTTCGTCACCCACGATCAGGAGGAGGCCATGGCCATCTCCGACCGCGTATGCGTGATGCACGGCGGCGTGATCGCCCAGGAGGGCGCGCCCGAGACGCTCTATAAGCAGCCCAAAACCGAGTTCGTCGCCCGCTTCATCGGCCATTACAACGTCTATGAGCCCGCTCAGGCGGCCGGCCTGCTGGGGATCAAGCCCGAGAGCGGCTGCAAGGTCGTCGCCATCCGTCCCGAGGCGTTTACGCTGGAGGGCGGCGAAAACAAGCTGCGCCTGGACGGGCGCGTGGTCCGCAGCTCGATGCTGGGCAGCGTGACCCGCTATCAGCTCGACTGCGGCGGCGTGCCGGTCAGCCTGGAGCTGCTCAACCATGACACGCGCCATCTCAGCATCGGCGAGGATGTGGCGTTCTATGTCAACGACAAAAACGTCCTGCGCATCCATGAATAAAGCCCTTTGTGCCTCGCTTGCGCAGTTTCTTTCCCTGAAGGAGGAAGAACGCTTCTTTGCGCAAACGCTGCTGTGCGGCGACTCGCAGGGGATGCGCAAGCTGACGCCCGGCATGTCTCCCCGGCGGCTGGCGAGTTTGACGAAGGAGGGAATGTGTTTCCTTCTGGAGAAATATCGTCTTGGTTTTCTGCCATTCTGTCAGCTCACCGCCGCCGCGCAGGCTGCCATACCCCTCGCCGGCCCTTCCCCGCATGACCCGCCCGCCGTGTGCATCGGCTCCCTCGCGGGAGATCCGAGCGCGGCGGGCAAAAACTTTATGAAGATGCTCCTGTGCGCCGTCGGGGTGCCGGTGCTGGACCTGGGCGTGGAGGTGGAGCCGGGGGTGTTTGTTGACGCCATCGAGCGCCATCACCTGCGCTGCGCCGTATGCTCGGTCTTTGTTCCCGCCCTTGTGGACAAAGTCGCCGCCGTGGACCTTTTGGCCCGGGAGCGCGGCCTGCGCGCCCGCTTCCGCCTTGCCGCCGGCGGCGCTGCGATAAACGCGGAGGCGCTGGCGGCTACGGGGGTGGACTGCCTGGAAACCGATACCGCCCTGGTGGCGCTGAAGGTGATGACATGGCTGAGACAACCATTGTCCTGACCGCGGATGCGTTTTCCCTCGCTCCCGACCGCGCGGAGCTTTTCCGCTGGCTCAAATGCCCGGAGGACCTGCCGGCCCATCGGGCGTTTCTGGAAGCATGGGACGAGGCGCGCGCCTGTTTCGAGCGTCTCTGCGCCCCGCTTTGCCTTGCGCATCTGACGCCGGAGGGACAGGCGACGGTGTTTCTCACGGCCGGCGCCGCGCTGGAAGCCGAGGTGGACCGCTGCTTTGCCCGCGGTGCCTGCGCGCAGGCTGCCCTTCTCAACCTCATGGCCGACCAGGCCCTGTTTGAGATGGACGGCCAGGCGGCAAAGCTCCTGGAGACGCGCCTGGCGGCGCAGGGACTATATATCGCCGCCCGGCGGGAAGCGCCCATAGATTTTCCGCTTGCGCTCCAGAGGCGGCTGTTTGCCCCGCTGGCTCCTTCTGCACCGGGCATCAGCGTGACGGAGGCCGGGGTTTTCCGGCCCGTCAAGTCCATGCTCTTTTGCCTGGACACCACGCCCACGCCCTGCCATGGCCAGGCCGCGCATGACTGCTCGCGCTGCCGTATGCAGCACTGTCCCTACCGCCGCCTGCGTACCCAAAGCATCGGCTCATCCACGCACAACCAAACGGAGGACCGCCGCCCATGAACGGATCACCCATCTCCCCTGACCACAAGCGTTACCTGGCCTGCATCAGCGAGCAGTTCCCCACCGTGCAGTCGCTCTACACAGAAATCATCAACCTCAAGGCCATCCTCAACCTGCCCAAGGGCACCGAGCATTTCATCAGCGACATCCACGGGGAATATGAGGCGTTTTTGCACATCCTCAACAACTGCTCCGGCGTGATCCGGGAAAAGGCGCTCCTGCTGCTTTCCGGCATCAGAAGCGACGCGGAAATCTCCGACCTGCTCACCCTGATCTACTATCCCGGGGAAAAGCTCAAGCTCCTTCAGGCCGAAAGCAGGCTAACCCAGGCCTGGTACAATCAGGCTCTCCGCGACCTGATCGACCTAAGCCGCGTGCTCTCCTCCAAGTATACGCGCTCCAAGGTCCGCAAGGCGACCCCCGCGGCCTACGCCTACATCCTCGACGAATTGCTGCACGCCCTGCCTGACGAGGACGACAACCAGCTTCTCTACCACCAGAAGATCATCGACACGCTCATCGACATCGGCAGCGGCGACGAGTTCATCATCGCCCTGTGTGACCTCATCAAGCGCCTGGCAGTGGACCGCCTGCACATCGTGGGCGACATCTACGACCGCGGCCCGCGCGCGGACTGCATCATGGACCTGCTGGTGGAGCATCACGCCGTGGATATCGAATGGGGCAACCATGACATCCTGTGGATGGGCGCTGCGTCCGGGAATCCCGTATGCATGGCGGCCGTGGTGCGCGGCAGCCTGCAATATGGCCACATGGAGCTATTGGAAACCGGCTATGGCATCAGCCTGCGCTCGCTGGCCCTCTTTGCCAGCCAGGTCTATCCATCCCTGGACGGGGCGCAGGCCGCGCTGGAGGCCATCACCGTCATTCTCTTCAAACTGGAGGGCCAGCTCATCGCGCGCCATCCCGAGTACGGCATGGCGTCGCGCCGCCTCCTGCACCGCCTCGCCGCAGACCGCGAGAAAATCTCCCTGGATGGGCGGGTCTATCCCATCAGGCCCGTGCCCCTGCCAACCCTTTGCCCGGAGGACCCCTACCGCCTGACGGACGGCGAGGAAGCGGTGGTCCATGACCTGGCTGCCGCCTTCGCGCAGAGCGAGCGCCTGCGGCGGCATGTGCGGTTTTTGTACAGCAACGGCCGCCTGTACCGCTGCTATAACGGAAATCTTCTCTTCCACGGCTGCATCCCCATGACGGAGTCGGGCGGCTTTGCCGAGGTGACCTTCGGCGGCGAGCGCTACCAGGGACGCGCCCTGATGGACCATCACGAGCGCATGGCCCGCAGCGCCTATTTTGACCGGCGGCCCGACGCGGTGGATTTCATGTGGTATCTCTGGTGCGGCGAGCGTTCGCCCCTGTGCGGGCGGAGCATCAAGACCTTTGAGCGCGCCTTCGTCGACTGCCCGGACGCCTGGCATGAGCCGATGAACCCCTACTACCGCCACATCAACGACGAAGCTGTCTGCCGCCGCATCCTCGCTGACTTCGGCCTTTGTTCGCCCGAGGCGCACATCATCAACGGGCATACGCCCATCCACGTCAGCAGCGGCGAAAGCCCCGTCAAGGCCAACGGCCGCCTGATCGTCATCGACGGGGGCTTTTGCAAGGCCTATCAGAAGGCGACAGGCATCGCCGGCTACACCCTGATTTCCAACTCGCACGGTTTGCGCATCGTCGCGCACCAGCCCTTCTCCTCGCTTACGCGCGTGCTGGACGCAAACGACGACATCCGTTCCGACTCGCAGATCCTGTGGCACAATCGCAAGCGCTGCCTCGTGGCCGACACGGATGACGGGCGGCAGATTCAGCAGCGAATCCAGACCCTGGAGGAACTGCTGGAGGCCTACCGCAGCGGCCTGCTGACGCCGAAGAACGGTTGACTGGAGGAATGTATATGGTCTTTTCCCCCTGGCATCACGCCGTGATGTTCGGGCTGCTGGCCAAGGGCATCTGCGATCATTTTGGCGAGGCGGCCGACGGCCTCCTGCTCTCGGCCGTGGAGGCCTACGGGCAGGAGCGCGGGCGGCGCATGGCCGCGCGCTGCCTGCGCAGCGGCGACCCCATCGACGATATGGCCTCCTATTTCGCCTATTGCGAATGGTCCTGGCCGGGCAGCGTGAAAACCCCGCCGGAACCCGGCTGTCCCTACGTGAGCTACCGCATACTCGCCTGCCCCTGGCACAGCGCCTGGAAGGAGAGCGGCCTGGCCGAATACGGCTATTTTTACTGCCGGTGCGTGGACCAGGCCATTCTTCGCGGGTTTAACCCGGCGCTCAGGCTCTCCCTTCCCACCTGTCTGACCCGCAACGAGCGGCAGGGCTGCGCTTTCCATTGGGAGAGCGCCGAAAACGCCCCGGCGCTTTTTGATCGCCAGCGGCGCCTTGAAAAGCGGCTGGGAGGTTCACAGGTGAAGGATTTTTGCTATCACACCGCGCATCTCTACAGCACGATCCTGCGCTGCGCGCGGGATCTCGACCCCGCCGCGGCCTCGGCCGCCGAGGCGGACGCCGCGGACGCCTTTGCCGCGCGCTATGGCCCGGAGGCGCTCCGCCTTGTCCGGCAGGCCGCCCGGCAGGATTTTACGGTCGTCTAATCATGCGCCTTCCGCTGCGGCGGAAGGCGAAAAAGGGTGTCGTCATATGGCAGGAAGCAACGATCACGCCGGTGTCAGCTACTTTTTCAAGGGGGATTTTCTACCCTACCGCAGGGTGTTTGAAATGCGCTGTCCTCCCCCGATGAAGTTGCACAAGGGCATGTGCGTATCCAAAAGCGGCGAGGCGCGCGACTGGATGTACTACCTCTGCCGCGGCACGCTCAGGGTCTACGCGGGCAACTGCGAGGGCAACGAGCGGACCGTGGCCATTCTCGGCGAGGACAGTCTGGCCGGGCTGGACTGCTTTCTGCCGGGTGAAGCGTCCATCATGAACATCTCGTGCATGACGGACTGCTGGCTGATGCCGCTGCAAAACACGGCGGTGGAGGACATGGTCCGCAAGGACCCCGACTTTGCCGCAACGCTGACGCGCTACTACTGCAGGGTCCTGCGCCAGCTCTGCTTCGACGCGGCCAACCAGAGCCTCAACAGCGTCTTTCTGCGTCTGGCCAACTTTCTCCTGACCAACTGGACCCTGGAGGACAACCGCGTACGGCTGAGCCAGCAGGATCTGGCCTACGCCATAAACAGCTCGCGGGCGAGCATCTCCCGCGCCTGCCGGCTGATGAAGCAGGAGGGAATCATCGCCACCGAGAGCATCGGCTTTCGCATCCTGGACCCCGCCCGGCTCAGGGAGCTGTGCATGGCCTGCGAAACGACATGACAAACGCCCCGGCGTAAAGCCGGGGCGTTTGGTTTCAGACCTTCAGGCCTGCCTTGTAACCGCTGTGGATCGCATCGTAGATCTTGCCGGGCGTCTGGCTGTCGCCAACGTTGAACACACGCACGCCCTTGTCCAGAAGCTGATCGTAAAGTCCGTTCAAGGGCTTCATGCCCGTGGCCACAAAGACGTGGTCCGCCGCCACGGTCTGCCGGCGTCCGCCCGCCTCGACCACGACGCCCTGATCGCCAATCTCGATCACACGGGAGGAGGTATAAACCCTGATGCCCTTCTCCCTGATCTTGTCGGTGTAAACGATGTGGTCGCAGTCGCTGCAGCCGTTCATGATCTGGGGCAGCATTTCGATGATGGTGACATGGTTGCCCTCGGTCAGGCTGAACTGGATGGCGGTTTCCACGCCGATCAGGCCGCCGCCGATGACCACGATCTCGCCGGTGGGACGGATGCCGTCGGGCCTGAGGGCATCGACGGCGATGCTGACCTCGGGCCGGTCCGCGCCGGGCACGGGCAGGCCGGCGGGCTTTGTGCCGGCGGCAACGATCACCGCGTCGAAGCCCTCAAGGTCCGCCAGCGTCGCCTCCTTCTCCACGACCTTCACGCCGTGCTTGTTGACCTGGGTGACGAGGTATTTGAGCGCGTCGCGGATGTCAGCCTTGAATTCGGGGAAGGACGCCTCATGCAGATAGCCGCCCAGCGACCGTTTTTCAAAGAGGGTGACCTCATGTCCGCGAAGCGCCGCGGTATCGGCGGCCTTCAGGCCAGCGGGACCGCCGCCCACCACGGCGACCTTCCCGGGGGTTTGGGCGGGCCGGATGGCCAGCGCGTCCTCAAAGCCCAGCGTGGGGTTCATGGTGCAGTTGATGGACTTGCCCAGGTGGTTGCCGCGATCCAGACAGCCCTCGTTGCAGCGGATGCAGGGCGAGATGTCCTCGGCATGGCCCTCCATGGCCTTTTTGGCCCAATAGGGGTCCGCCAGCAGGGGACGGCCCATGCTGATGAAGTCCGCCTTGCCGCTGGCGAGGATCTCCTCGGCATAATCCGGCTGAGTGATGGAGCCGGTGGCAAAGACCGGGATGCCGACTTCCTTCTTGATCGCCTCGGCCGCCCAGACGTTGTGGCCGCGGGAGAGCTGCATGGGCGTGACCTGATGGATCATCTGATGGTGGTCGCCGCCGCTGACGTCGATGGCCGCGCAGCCCAATTCCTCCAGGCGCTTGGCGTAGTAGATCGTGTCCTCAATGGTCATTCCGCCCGGCTCGTAGTCGGTGCCGCTCAAACGCACGATGATGGGGAAATCCTCTCCCACGTATTCCTTGCAGCGCTTGAACACCTGCTCCAGGAAGCGGAAGCGGTTCTCCCGGCTGCCGCCGTACCAGTCGCGGCGCTGGTTGGTGAAGGGCGAGAGGAAATTGGTGATGAGATAACCGTGCGCGCCGTGGATCTCCACGACCTGGAAGCCGGCGGTCTTGGCGCGCCACGCGGCCTTGCCGAAGTCCTCCACGAGCTGGTGGATCTCCTCGATGGTCAATTCCTCGGGAATGGCGGCCTTGCCGTAGCGCTCGTACATCAGCGGCCAGGGGTTGGGCGATGCGGACTTCATCGGCGGGCCGAGGAAGCGCTGGCGGCCGCAGTGCTCGATCTGGATGCAGGGCACGCAGTCCAGGTTCTTGATGGTGTCCGCCAGCCAGCCCAGACCCACGATGTACTCGTCGTCACAGATGCCAAGCTGGTTGGAGGCGGACTTGCTGCACTTGCGGTCCACATAGGCGTATTCCACGATAATCATGCCCACCTCGCCCCGCGCCAGGTCCTCGTAGCAGCGGACCAAGCGGGAGGAGACGGTCCCGTCCATGTGGCTCAGGCCCGTGGTCTGAGGCGCCTTGCAGATGCGGTTCTTGATGACCACATTGCCGATTTTGCAGGGGCTGAAAAGCGTCGGATAATACTTGTTCATTTGGAACGCTCCTTCCGAAGTACAAGATGCTGCCTCTATTATAAGCATTTCGCATCTTTACTCCGATATCGCTCAGGAACGTTTTCTTCAAAATGATTGTATCACATGATACTATTTTTATGCCCTGCCTCGCCGTTGTCTTCCATCACGGGATTGGGTATAATGGGAGCGTGTTATTTTGGAAACGAGGTGGCTCCATGACCGCTCCCTCCCCCGCAACCGGCCGCTTCGCGCCTACGCCAAGCGGGCGGCTGCACCTGGGCAACCTGCTGTGCGCGCTCATATCGTACCTGTCCGTCCGCCGCGCAGGCGGCCGTTTTTTGCTGCGCATCGAGGACCTTGACGCGCCGCGCTGTCCCCGGCGTCTGGCGCTGCAGGCGGTGGAGGACCTCGCCTGGTTCGGCTTCAAATGGGACGCGCCGCCCCTGTGGCAGAGCGAACGCACGGCCATCTATCAGGAATTTCTGGAGCGCCTCGGGGAAAAGGGGCTGGTCTATCCCTGCTTCTGCACGCGTGCGCAGCTCCAGCAGGAGGCCTCGGCAGCGCCCAACCTGGGCGATACCCAGCGCGTCTATCAGGGCCGCTGCGCCCATCTTACGCAGGCGCAGGCGGCTCAGCTCTCGCTCTCAAGGCGTCCCGCCATGCGCGTGCGCGTGCCCGACGAGGACGTTTCCTTTGTGGACGGGCTGCAGGGCCTACAGCGGGAAAACCTCGCCCGGGACTGCGGGGACTTCATCATCCGCCGTTCGGACGGGCTGTTTGGCTACCAGCTCGCCGTGGTCGTGGACGATGCGCTTTCCGGCGTGACGGAGGTTGTGCGCGGGCGCGACATCCTCACCGCCACCCCCCGCCAGCTCTATTTGATCCGGGAGCTCGGCTTCCCCGTCCCGCGCTACTACCATATTCCGTTGCTCACCGACGCCGCCGGGCGGCGGCTGGCCAAGCGTGACCGGGATCTGGATCTGAGCGCCCTGTCCAAACGCTATCCGCCCCGGCGGCTGATCGGCATGCTCGCGCACGCGGCGGGTCTTCTGGAGGAGGACCGTCCGGCGGAGATGGAGGAGCTGATCGCCGCCTTTGACTGGACCCGGGTCCGCCGCGCCGACATCCGCCTGCCGGACTGGCTTTAGGCCGCCTCCCTGCGCCGCGCAAGGATGCGCCGGATGGCCAGCGCGTATACTGCGATTGATACCGCCGGACCTGCGATGTCCGACGCGGTTTCCGCATAGAACGCCGCCCGCGCGCCAAAGAGCGACGGGAGGATGAACAGCGCCACAAAATAGACCAGCTTTCGCCAGAAAGACAAAGGCAACGAGTAGCGAACCTGGCCCAGCGCGGTGAAGCCGTCCACGATCTCGTACTGGATGCCCAGCGGCACCAGCGCCAGGCTGCACACGCGGATGGCCCGGACCGCCTCCGCCGTGATCTGCGCGTCCGTGGTGAACAGGCGTGAAAAAATGCCCCCGCAGGTCCAGGCGACCAGCGTCATCAGGCCCGTATAGGCCGCGCATAGAATGAAGATACGCTTTTGCGCCTCCTCAACCCGCCCGGTCTTGCGCGCGCCGTAGTTGAAGCTGAGAATCGTCTGCGTGCTGCTGCTGATCCCGCCCAGGGGCATGGTGACCACCAGCATAAAGCTCTGCGCGATGGTGGCGCACGTCAGCAGCATGTCCCCCTCCGCCGGTCCACCGTAGTGCCTGAGAATCGCGTTCATGGCGATAATCATGAGGTTGTCCGCCGCGATGATGGCAAAGGGGGTAAAGCCGATGGCAAGCACCCGCCCCATCACGCGGGGATCGTAGCCCGAAAAGGTGATGCGCACGGGCGGCCTTCGGCCAAAGAGAAAGGCGAGCACGAACGCGCAGCTTCCCATCTGGGAAAGCACCGTGGCTACGGCGGCGCCCGTCACCCCCATGTCAAAGGCATAGATAAACAGCGGGTCCAGCGCAATGTTCATCACCGCGCCCAGCACCACCGAAAACATGGCCTGCGCCGAAAAGCCCTGGGAAATGATGAACTGGCACATGCCCGCCGAAAGCAGCGCAAAGGGCGTTCCGCACAGGTAGACGGAAAAATAGGCTCCGGCAAAGGGCAGGGTCGCTTCGCTTGCGCCAAAGAGCATGAGCATGGGCTCGCGGATGGGCAGGAGCATAGCCACCAGCGCCACCGACAGCACGCAAAGCATCACAAAGCAGTTGGCGACGATCCGCCGGGCCTGGTCGACCTTGCCCTCTCCCATGCGCATGCTCATCAGAGGAGCGCCACCCACGCCGATCAGCGAGGCGGCAGACCCCACCAGCGTGACCACCGGCCCGCATACGCCCACGCCCGCCAGCGCCAGGCCGCCCACCTGCGGAATGTGGCCGATATACATGCGATCGACGATGCTGTAGAGCACGCTGACAAACTGCGCCAGCATGCTGGGCAGCGCGATCCTCAGCACCAGCCCTCCGATGGGATCCCTCCCCAGGTCGTTTTCCCGCCGCATGTGTGCGCCCCTCTTTCCAACGCGGATTGTAGCAAGCGTGCTATGATACCACATTTGCCACAGGAGGCGCAAGCGGTCTTTATCTGTCCCCGCGCACGCCCAGAATATGCAGGAATCTCCGCACGGGCTGGCGGTAGTCCGACAGCGGCCGCATCCAGGAGTCAAGGGTGTGCGCCGCCACGTAGTGTTCCCCATCACGTACCGCGACAATCAGCGCCGTATGGCTGAACCCCGCGCCCCTGAGCGCGAGCTGAACCACGTCTCCCGGCTGCGCGCCCGCCGCATCCGTCTCGGACGCGTAGGGTCCTGCTCCCTTGTTGGCCGTCAAAAAGCGGTAGAGGTATTCCACCCCTGTCCAGGAGGGGGTGCGGTCGTTCCCTGTGCGATAGTACCAGCCATAGACCGGCGTTGGGTTCATCACCCCGCTTCCCGCGTAAAGGCATTGGGATACGAAGTTCGTGCAGTCCCCTCCCAGCCCGTGAAAATCCAAGTAAATCGGGTTTCGCGCCATGGCCCAGCGTCTGGCGTAGGCCACGGCTGCCGCGTCGTCATAGCCGTTTCGCATGCTCGATTCCCCCCTCGCGCCATCCTATGCGCGGGCGCCACGCGGCGTCCCGGAGAATCCAGTACAAAGGAAATGCTTTCCACCGTACGGATGATATGTTATGATATGTTTACACGACCCGAAGCGATTGAAAAAAACGAGGAAAGCAGCGTGCATTGCGATGGCATATTACAAAACATTCTCGCAGCGTCTTGACCAACTGCTCAAAGACCACCGTCTCACGGCCAGCGCACTGGGAGCGCGCATTGGTGCCCGCACGGACCTTCGCCGGGCGCTGGCCGGCGAGCTGAGCGAGGCCAAGCGCTCCGACCTGTATGCGAGGCTGTGCGAAAGCGGGCTTTTTTCCGGGGAGGAATGTGAGGATCTGCGGTTGAGCCTCGAGGTCAGCCGGGTGGGTCTGAGCGAATATACCAGCCGCCGGTCCATTGATCTGCTTCTTTCGGAGCCGCAGGCCGCTGAGCACGAGGTCTGTCTTCTCAGCGGCGGTCCACCGCTGCAGCGCCGCCTGGAACCGCTGCTCACTGCCGACGAGATCAGCATCCTCTGCTTTAACACCATCTATCCCTCTCTGATTTCCGCCCTGCAACCCTTTTTCGCCGACCCCGACCGCAGGCTTCATATGCGCCACTACCTCCAGCCGGACGTTCATGGCCTCAACGCGGCGGAATTCATCGCCTGCGTCTCCCCCGTCCTTTTTGACCGGCGCTATTCCCCCTACCTCTTTCCCTCCTGGACCCTTACCGGCCAGCAGCCCGCCCTCAATGGCAGCATGCTCATTTTGAGCGCACGCTTCGGCCATCACGTGCAGGAGCAGTTTTACATCATCAGCAGCGCCACGACGGCCTATGAGCTTCCCAACGCCAGCGCCGCCGGCATCTATCCCTTCTTCTGCCGTATTATCGACGATCTTTCGTCCAAGCCCATTCCCCTCATGGCCTTTGAGCAGACCCGCTCGGACTATGCCTCCTTCATCATGTCCTGCCTCAGCCGCGAGCTCAACCGCGCCACCTTCTCCTACGGCTCGGATCTAAGCCTCCTGCAGGTGCCTACGGCCATTGCGGCGGAGGCGCTCAGAGACAGCGTGTTTCTCGCCCCCGGGACGGCCGAACAGCTGATCCGGCGCGTTGGGCCGCTGCACGAGCAGCGCTTTCAAAATTTTTATACCAAGAAAAAGCCCACCGTCATCACCTTGAGCCTCGAGGGTTGCAGGCGCTTTCTGGAAACCGGGAAAAGCCTCGACCACTTCATCGGCCTGCGTCCTTTCCTGCCGTCGGAGCGCCTGCGCATCTTCTCCACCATGCTCAGCTTCGCCGGGCAAAACGCCGCCTTCAGCCCCATGCTCCTAAAGGCGGATTATCGCAGCCGGTATCTCAGCGTCGCTTTTGACCGCCTGGGCGTGGCCATCTCCGAGTATGACACGGACTACAACCTCAACGCCGGCTATGATTATGTCCTTATCACCTACCCGGATTTCGTCCGCCAGTATACGAGCTTCTTCCACGAGACGGTCCTTAGGGAGCGCTGCCATTCGCGGCAGGAAAGCCTGCGCCTTCTGCACGAGCTCTATGCCGGCTATGAAAGGAAATTCTCGGAAAGCGTCTGAAAGCGGTTTGCGCCGGGCAAGCGGTGAAAACCGCTTTTTTTGTCCCGCAGCACCTGCGCATCAGGCGCTTTTCATGACCTGTTTCGCTTTACATCCGGCTTTGGGAATGATACAATCTTTTTGTTGTAAACAACGGGAAGGGAGTCCTTTCTGATGAGCAAAGCCATCGTCCATACCCCATCCGCCCCCGCGGCCATCGGGCCCTACTCGCAGGCCGTGCGCTGCGGAAGGCTGCTGTTTGCCTCCGGCCAGTTGGGGCTCAACCCCGCCACCGGCACGCTCGCCCAGGGCGTGGAGGCGCAGGCGGAGCAGGCCCTGCGCAACCTGGGCGCCATTTTGCAAGCGGCGGGCCTGGGTTACGCCGACATCGTCAAAACCACGGTTTTTCTTTCCGATCTGGGGGACTTTGCCGCCGTCAACGCGGTATACCAGCGTTTTTTCACCGATGATCCCCCTGCGCGCAGCTGCGTTCAGGTCGCCGCGCTGCCCAAGGGCGGGCTGGTGGAGATCGAATGTATCGCCATGGGAGGGAATGAAGAACATGTTTGAAATCATCCGCAAGGAAGCGCTCAATCCAACGGTCGTACGCATGGAGGTAACGGCGCCGCGCATTGCCCGCAAGGCCGAGCCGGGACAGTTTGTGATACTGCGTGCAAAGGAGGAAAGCGAGCGCATCCCCCTGACGGTGGCCGACTTTGACCGCGAGGCGGGCACCGTGACGGTCATCTATCAGATCGTGGGGGCGGGCACGATGGAGCTTAATACCCTCGGGGCCGGGGACAGCCTGCATGACCTGGTGGGGCCGCTTGGGAAGGCGACGGAGACAGAAGGGCTCCGAAAGGTCTGCATCGTAGGAGGCGGCGTGGGCTGCGCCATCGCCTACCCGATCGCCAAGAAGCTCAACAGCCTCGGCGCCACGGTCCACAGCGTGGTAGGCTTCAGAAGCCGCGACCTGGTCATTCTCGAGGATGACTTTCGGGCCGTAAGCGACGAATTTCGCATGATGACCGACGACGGCAGCTATGGGGAGAAGGGGCTTGTGACCGATGCGCTGGAAAAGCTCATCCGGGCGGGCAACCGCTATGAC
>CALVKX010000034.1 GCA_944333375.1 uncultured Eubacteriales bacterium | reverse complement strand
ACCATCGACCTGACCTACGGCTCCGGCGGCGGCATCAAGTACGCCCTGGACGGCCTGTGGAAGCTCAGCTTCGGCCCGGCGCTGTATATCTGCTGTGGCGTGATCGCGGCGCTCTTGCTGGTGCTGATCCTGACCAAGCATCTCAGCGCCAAAAAGGGCGGCGTCTCCATCGGGATTCTGGCGGCGGCATGCCTGGTGTATCAGATCCCCGCGGTGGCTTCGCTCTTTAGCATGGTGACGGTCCCCATGGTCACCTTCCTGGTGGTGGGCCTGCTTTGCCTGTTCAACGTGGGCATCATGAAAACGCGCATCGGCCAGCAGTTCCGCGCTGTGGGCCAGAACCGCACGGTGGCCAACGCTTCCGGCATCCATGTGGACCACGTGCGCGTGATCGCGATCATGATCTCCACCGTGCTCGCCGGCTGGGGCCAGCTCATCTTCGTGCAAAACATGGGCACCTTCCAGACCTACGGCGCGCATGAGCAGGTAGGCCTGTACGCGGGCGCGGCCATCCTGGTAGGCGGCGCGAGCATCCGCCGCGCCACCAACGGCCAGGCGCTGCTGGGCTGCATCCTGTTCCACCTGCTGTTCATCGTCACCCCGCCGGCGGCCAAAAACCTCTTTGGCGACGCGGCCATCGGCGAGTACTTCCGCGTGTTCATCTCCTACGGCGTCATTGCGCTGGCGCTGGTCATGCATGCCTGGAGCAGCATCCAGAAAAAGCGCCCCGAAAACGCCATTGCCGAGGCGTCAAAGGCCGAGGACTGACCTTTTCATCCGGCCGCCCGCGTTCTGCGGGCGGCTTTTGTGTGCGCAAAGCCGCTGCAGTTGACAGCCCGGAAAGACTGTGCTATGATGCAGGCACAAACGTTTGCACAGACGGGGCGGGCCCCCGGGATACAGGGAAGGAGCCGGGCATGAAGGCGACCATCAAGGATGTCGCGCGGGCGGCGGGGGTATCGCCCTCGACGGTGAGCCGCGCGCTGCACGACAGCCCGCGCATCAGCGAGGCGGTCCGGGCACGGGTAAAGCAGGCGGCGAAGGAGCTGGATTTTCATCCCAACCAGATGGCCAAAAGCCTGGTCAGCCGCAGGACGCGAATCGTGGGCATCGTCTTTCCCGGCGATATGAGCAAGAGCCTGGGCAATCCCTTTTATCCCTCGGTGCTGCAGGGCCTGGGGCATGCCGCCGACGAACGGCGCTACCACCTGCTGCTGGTGACGGGCGGGGGAGCGGAGGAGGGCGGCAGGCAGGTGGTGGACGGCGGGTACGCCAGCGGACTGATCCTGCTGGCGGCCGAGGATGCGCCCACGCGCGACCCGGGCGTGCCGGTGGTGGTCATCGGCCATCCCCGGGAGGAGGCCGGCTGGTATTATGTGGACAACGACAACGTGGCGGCGGGCCGGGCGGGCACGGAATACCTGCTTTCCCGGGGCCACCGGCGCATTTTGCTGCTGGGCTATGACCGGCGCTACATCTTTACCGTGGACCGCCGCCTGGGCTACGAGCAGGCGCTGGATGCGGTGGACATCCCCGTGCGCAGGGACTGGATCGTTCCCAGCCGGTTGATTCAGGAGCCCGGGGAGCTTGCGCCCCTCTTCGGGGCGCCGGAGCGGCCCACCGCCGCGGTGTGCATGGACGACGCGCTGGCCATCGGCCTGACGGGGATGCTCAAGGGCATGGGGCTGGAGGTGCCGGGGGATGTGAGCATCGTCAGCTTCAACAACACCGATGCGGGCAAGTACCATATCCCGGCGCTCACCTCCTTCGAGATCGATCCTCACCGGCTGGGCATGAGCGCCATGCACCTCATGGCCGATGTGCTCAAGGGCGCCACGGATGTCCCGCGGTCCATCGAGGTTCCCTTTACGCTGATCGAGCGCGACAGCGTCGCCGACGCGCCCGTAAATAAATAAGGAGAGAGAGCATGCGAAGCATCCAATTTGGGTCCATCTACCATATGCCATGGCTGGAGTACCGCCACGCGCTGCCGGACGGCCGGGTGTGCCTGCGCCTTCAGACCGGGCGGGGGGACTTCACCCGCGCGGCTGTGCGGGTAACGAGCAACTACGCCATCCCGGATTACTTCAAAACGGCGGACGAGTATGAGATGGCGGTGGCCTACCGCGACCAGTGGCACGACTTTTATGAGGTGATCTTTACCCCGAGGGACCTGCGCATCAAGTACCTGTTCGTGCTCCAAAGCGAAGAGCTGGTCTTTAAGCTCGACGCCACGGGCATCAAGGCCGGGGCGGACGCGCAGGAGGACGTGAGCCAGGCCTTCGCCTTCGCCTACGCCTATCCAGCGCAGCCCATGCCCGAGTGGGCCCGGGGCTGCGTGGGCTACCAGATCTTTCCCGATCGCTTCCGCCGCGAGCCGGTGAAGGGCGATACCGAGCCGGTGGAGCCCTGGACGAGCAAACGGGTGCAGAACAAGTACCGCTTCGGCGGCAACCTGCGCGGAATCCTCAAGGCGGTGCCGTATCTCAAGGACCTGGGCGTGAAGATGATCTACACCACCCCCCTGTTTCTCAGCGACAGCTCGCACCGCTACAACACCTTCGATTATTTCAGGATCGACCCGCTCCTGGGCACCGAGGACGACTTGCGCGCCCTTTGCGACGAGCTGCACAAAAACGGCATGCGTATCGTGCTGGACGGCGTGTTCAACCACTCGGGGCTGAAATTCGCCCCCTTTGAGGACGCGATGGAAAAGGGTTCGGCGTCGCCGTATTATGACTGGTTTTTCTTCGACAAGAAAATGCCGCACGGATATCATACCTTCGGCGACTGGCGCTATATGCCCAAGTTGAATCTTAAAAACGAGGCATGTGCGCAGTATTTCCTCTCCGTAGGGCGCTACTGGCTGGAAAAATGCCACGTGGACGGCTGGCGGCTGGACGTAAGCCCCGAGGTTTGGCCGGATTTCTGGCGGCGGTTTAAAAAGATGATGCTTGAGGTGAACCCCGACAGCCTGATGGTGGCCGAGTGCTGGGACGACAGCCGCGAATGGCTCACGGTGGGCGACATGTTTGACTCTACCATGCACTATGTCCTCAGCCGCAACATCTGGAGCCGCTTTTGCAGCCATGACATCTCCACCGAGGCGTTCGACCATGCCCTCAACCGCGCCGCCATGCTCTATCCCCAGCGCACGCAGGAGGTGCTGTGGACATTCCTGGGCAGCCACGACACCCAGCGCCTGCGCACCCGCGCGGGCGGCGATTTGCGGATGCTGCATGCGGCCAGCTTCTTCCAGTTCACCTATCTGGGCTCGCCCATCATCTATTACGGCGACGAGCTGGGCATGGAGGGCGGAGAGGACCCCGACTGCCGCCGCCCCATGCGCTGGGACGACGTGGAGGGCAACCCCACCCGTGCGCACTATCAGAAGCTGGCGCGCCTGCGCGGCGAGCTTCCCGCGCTGCGCGTCGGACGCTTCCGCACCCACGCCGCGCTGGGCAACGGCCTGTACGCCTACCTGCGGGAAACGGCGGACCAGCAGCTTCTCTGCGTGCTCAACACCGGGCTTGAGCCGGTGAGCGCCCGGCTGGAACTGCCGCCCGCCATGGCCGGGATGGCCGCCGTGCACGACCACTACGCAAACCGTAGCCTCGCCGTCTCCGACGGTGGAATCCACGTGTCGCTCAAGGTGGGGGAAGGCTTGATTTTGGAGTAAAATGCGCTACAATAGAAAGGCACGGGCATGCCGCGCAAAGTCGTGCGGCGTCCCCGGCGCCTTTTCATACGCAAAGGAGGATCACCCGGCATGAGGGAGCTGGTCGAGGCCATTCGCGCGCGGGGCGTGGGCGTGGGCACGGATATCGTCAAGGTGGACATGTTTCTCAACCACCGGCTGGATACGGACCTGTTTGTGAAGATGGGGCAGGCGTTCGCTCAGGCGTTCGCGGCGCAGAAGCCGGACCTGGTGCTGACCGTGGAGGCCAGCGGCATCGCGGCAGCGCTGACAACCGCCATGGCCTGCGGGAACATTCCCGTGGTCTTCGCCAAGAAAAGCCGCACGCGCAACGTCACCGGCGACGTGTATGAAAGCCGGGTTTTCAGCTTCACCCATGGGGTGGAAAACCATATTCGCGTGGCAAAGGATTATCTGCCCAGGGGCGCACGGGTGCTGATCGTGGATGATTTCCTGGCCAATGGCGAGGCGGCCGAGGGCCTGTGCGACCTGGTCAGGCAGGCGGGCGCCACGGTGGTGGGCATCGGCATCTGCGTGGAAAAGAGCTTTCAGCCGGGACACCGCAAGCTCGCGGAGGAGGGCTATCATGTGGTCTCCCTGGCCAAGGTCACGGCCATCCGCGACGGAAAGCTGGTCGTGGAGGACTGAAAAACAGACGGAGCGCCGGGGGAACATCACCCTCCGGCGCTCCGTCTCCTCAGGCCAGCTTGAGCCGGTAACCGCATTTATAGACCGTTTCGATATACTCGCCGCCCAGCTTCTTGCGCAGGCGCTGCACATGCACATCCACCGTCCGCGTCTCGCCGATGCTCTGATAGCCCCAGGCACGGCGCAAAAGCTGCTCGCGGCTGACGGGAATGTCGGGCTTTTCCATCAGCGCCAGCAACAGCGCAAACTCCTGCGCGGTCAACTCCACCCGCCGGCCGTCCAGAAGCGCCACGCGCTCCTTCTCGTCCACGCTCAGCTCGCGCAGCGCACACTCGCCCAGCGCACTGTGCACCTTGGCATGCAGCGCCTTCTGGGAAAAGGGCACGGTCAGCACATCGCTGCGCCCGCCGTAGAGCGCGCGCAGATGGGCGCTCATCTTGCGGTCGCCCGTCAAAAACAGAATCGGGCAGCCATGCTTCTCAAATGTCTCCAGCAAGGGACGGCAGACCGTCCAGCGGAGCTGGGCGTCCATCAGGACCAGGGGGACCGTCTCCTCCTTAAAGGAGGGAATTACGTTTTCGTCGCAGCGGATTGCGTTGTATTTCTCCTTTTTCAGGGAGTCGCAAAGCTTCTGCGCGATGATATCGTTGGGTTCATAAATCAGAATCGTTGCCATGCGATCACCTCACAGTTATTATGACGAACGAAGGTGTCCTTTTGTTGCATGTTTTGTGAACAAACTGTAACGTTTGGAAAGAGATTTGAAAGAAATGGGCGCATTGCCCCGGGACGCAAAGCTGCATCTTGCATCCCTGCCCTGCTCGGGCTATAATGGAAACTGGCGGCACGGATTTTGCCCGGGCTGCAACAAACGCCTCGCCGCGCGCGTTAGATTACAGAGGGGCGCGCCGGCCGCAAGGGAGACGCCATGCAAAGAGTCAAACCCAAAATGAGCCGCCGCAAGGCCTTCGTGGTGCTGTTTCTGATCCTGGCCGGCGCGGGCCTGCTGATCTGGGGCGGCATTTCACTCTTTTCGGTCAGGCTGGTCACGGACGTGACCGCGTCGCTGCTGCCCTGCTCCTACAGCGACACCATCATGCCCTTTGGAAGCAATGTCCTGTACTACGACGGTGTGAGCATCCATTGCATGAGCGAGACGGGCTCCGTGCGCTGGTCGTTCCAGATCGGCTCGGACGCGGGATATGACTGCAACGATTCCGTCGTGGTCGCCTGGACGGGAAGCACCATCTACATCCTCGATCAGAACGGAAACGCCTCCTATAACGACAACCTGGGCGAGACGATCCAGTTCGCCCGGGTGGGGACGCAGTATGTGGCGGCGGTGATCGGGGAGACGACCAACCCGCGCCTGCTGGTCAAGGACCATCTGGGCGCGCATATGGACGAGGAGGCCGACGCATTCTCGACGTTGATTCTGCTGGACGTCGGCTTCTACGGCAAAAACGGGGAGTATATGTGGACGCTGGCGCTGGACGTGTTCGGCACGGCGGCCAACACCATCCTCAATACCTTTGAGGTAGGCAAGATGAACACCGGCGAGGTTTCCCTGGGCGAGCCCATCGCCTATGCGGTGGTATACGAAAACAGCCTCCTGCGCGTTATCAACACCCGCAAGATGCTTACCTTTAACGACCGCGGGACCGAGGATACCGCGGCCAGTGTGCTGGTGTACGGCTGGCGGCTTCTGGACAGCGAGGTGCCCGAGCGCGGCAACGCCATGCTGCTGTTCGCCCCCACCTCGCAGACCGACAGCATCTTTGACATCCGCGAGCTGCGCCTCATCTCCGGCAGCACCGACAAGCGCTACAGCCTGCCGGACACCTGCATCGGCGCGGCGGTATGGAACAAGACCATCTATGCGCTCAGCGCGACCACCCTCTACCGCGCCGGCATCAACGACAGCCGCTTTATCACCTACGAACTGCCCATGGACAGCCAGGCCACCCGTCTGCTGGGCACGCTCAACAACGGGCATGCCATCGTCGCCTGTGGGGACGAGGTCTACGTCATTACGCTGCCCCAGGCCGTCAACACGCTCAGATGAACGCCAAAAGGAGGGGTGCTTCCTGAATGCAGTTGATATCATCATCGTCAGCGTCATCGCGCTGTGCACGCTCTTTGGACTGTACCGGGGCTTTATCCAGTCGGTGCTCAACCTGGCCAGCGGGCTTCTTGCCTTTGTTGGCTCGTTTCTGCTGTTTCCAAAGCTCGCCGACGTCCTCAGCAGCAATACCGAGATCACCCGCCTCATCAGCACCTATACCGATTCGGGGATTCTGCTGGGCGATTTGGACCTGAGCAGCCGCGCCGTGAGCACGCTGGGAGAGACGGGGGTCGCCGCCGTGGTGGAAAAGGCCGCGCTTCCAGAGCCCATCGGCACGCTGCTGAGGTATAACCTCCAGCAGCAGGTTTTCAGTCCGCTGGGTGATCTGGCAACCAACGTGGGCGACTACGTCAATCAGACCATCCTGTCTGTGAGCATTAACGTGCTGTGCTTTATCCTGTGCTTCGTGGTGTGCTTCGTGGTGGCGACCATCGTGGTCAACCTCCTGCGAGCAGTGTTTCGCTTCCCCGTGCTCAAGCATCTGGACTGGCTGGCCGGCGGCGCCTTTGGCCTGTTGCTGGGCGTGATGCTCTGCTTTGTCATCTTCACGGTCCTCCCACTTCTGGAAAGCGTGGTCCCCCTTCCGGAGTTTCGGGAGCTGGTGGACCAGAGCGCGCTTGCCCAGGTGTTTGAAAACGGAAACCTGATTATCTCCATCATGAACCGAAGGCTGTGAACCGGCGCGCAGCCTTCCTTGCGCCCGCTCCTGAAAGGGGACGGGCGCCATTTGTTTAAAAAGCCGTTGACAGAATGGGTATACACATGTACAATCAAAGCATCTTCAAAATAAAGGAGGCAGAACAATGACCCGGGACCATGTGTCTCTGACCGAGGCGGAATGGAAGATCATGCTGCTCTTATGGCAAAAAAGCCCCTGGACCATGATGGAGCTGACCCATGCGCTGGAGGCCGAAACGGGCTGGAGCAAGCACACGGTCATCACCATGCTCAAACGCATGGCGGTCAAGGGGACGGTGCGCATCTGTGAGGACGGCCCGGTGAAGACCTATTTTCCGGCAGTCAGCAAGGACCGCGTGGCGCGGGAGCAGACGCAGACGCTGCTTCGGCGGCTGTTTTCGGGCCGGGCCTCGCTCCTGGTCAACAACCTGGTGGAGCAGGGCGAACTGGACGGCGAGGAGCTGCGGGAGCTGCACGCCATTTTGGAGCGTGCCGAAAAACAGAAAAAAAACAGAGAGAATGAACCAAAACCCGTGGATTAAGCGTCTTATTTTATATAGGAGTCCGTCAACACCTCTGAAGGGAGGTTTCTCCCCCCATGCGGAGCATGACCGTATTTAACTATCTGCTGGAAGCCACCGTTATCGGCAGCGTGATGATTCTGCTGCTCATCGCCGTGCGCGCGCTGCTGCGCGAGCGCCTGGGAAGCCGCGCCATCTATGTGGGCTGGCTGCTGGTGGCGCTGCGGCTGTTGCTGCCGCTGTCGCTGCCAAATCCCATCATGGATGAATTTCGGCCCGGCTTCTCGGTAGACATGGCCGCCCGCCCTGTGGCGGCCCAGGTGCGTCAGCGCGTGATTGACGCGGGCTACAATGCCTCAAGCCTCCTCAGCGGCGCGGAGGGCGGCGCGCTGGAGGTGCTGGCGGAGCAGACCAACAGCGGCACGGCCGGAAAATGGATTCTTCTTGGCTGGCTGTGCGTGACGCTGATTCTCTGCGGCGTGATGATTTGGCACAACGCGCGCTTTCGCATGCGGGTGCATCGCGACCGCGTGCGCCCGCTGGAGGGAGAGGAGGTGACGATGCTGGAGAAGCTGTGCGGCCGCTACAAGGTCAGGCCTCTGCCGGTATATTTCGTGCACCGCCTGCCCTCGGCATGCCTGGTGGGCGTGGTGCATCCCTTCATCGCCGTGCCGCTGGATACCGCCCCGGAACACCTTTCCCTGGTGCTGGCGCATGAGCTGTGCCACCGGCGCTCGCATGACCCGCTGTGGAGCATCGTCAGAAACCTGTGCGTGGCGCTGCACTGGTTTAACCCCCTGGTGTGGCTGGGAGCCCGCCTCAGCCGCGTGGACGGCGAGATGGCCTGCGACGACCGCGTGACGGCCAGGTTGCAGGATATCGACCGGCTGGCCTACGCCAACTCCATCGTCAGCACATATGGCCGCGGCGGCAATTCGCCCTGCGTCCATGCCACGGGTACGACGCTGACCGGGCGGCATCTCAGGCAGCGCGTCACCGCCATTATCCGCTGTGTGCGCGGCAACCGCTGGGCCATTGCGCTGGGATCTCTGGCGGCGGCGGCGGTGCTGCTGGTTTCCTTTGCCACAAGCGAGAGCGAGCCGCTGCCGACGGTGGAGGACGTGCCGGAGGTAACCTGGACGGCGGCCGCGTCGCCTCTGGAGGACGCGGATGCGGCCATCGCCTGCGCCAAGCGCTTTTTTGAAAGCGCCTTCATCCATGAGGACACCGATCAGTATGCGTTTACCGCCGCGCTGGTGGATGGCCAGTGGCGGGTGGAGGCGCGGCCGGCCCCTGATTCGCTGCCCATTGTGATGCGTTTTTCCAGGGATGGTCATGTGCTGGAATACGACGGAACGCGGGTTTTGAGCGGCCTGTCGTTTACGGATACCTCCTATACGCACCGTAGCCTCACAGACAGCGTGGACAGCTATATCCGGGCATTTATGACCGCGCTTGTGCCCGGCGCGCAATGGGACAGCGCCGGCGCGACGGCGGACGTGCGCGCGGGCGACGTGCGGCTGGTGGACGTGGCCATGCGGGGCGAGGATGGCGCCGCGGCCTATCAGCTCACGCTGCAGGTGGAACCCGCGGCGCGCGTGCTGTATTACCTGTCGGAGACGGCGGGCTGAGGAAAACGACATACAAAGAGAGTGCCCCGCGCATTGGCGCGGGGCACTCTCTTTCAGCGTCCGATCAGGCCTGACGGTGAGCGGCGAAGCACTCGCTGCAGTAGATGGGACGGTCGCTCTTGGGGATGAAGGGAACGGTCGTGGGCGCGCCGCAGGCGGCACAGGTCGTCTCGTACATCTCGCGGGGAGCGGAAGCGCGGTTCGCCTTGCGGGCAGCACGACATTCCTTGCAGCGGGTGGGCTCGTTCTGGAAGCCCTTCTCGGCGTAGAACTCCTGCTCGCCAGCGGTAAACACGAATTCAGCGCCACAGTCGCGGCAAACCAGCGTCTTGTCTTCGTACATGATAGGGTATCCTCCGATCCAATGATGTTGTGCATCCGGCTGACCTGGTCTTTGACCCCACACTCGCCGACGGGAGGGTCTGCTCATCGCTTCCGCGCCCTACTCGCCCTCTCTCGCCGCATGGACGGCGGTCGGACTTACACCTAGAACGCGCCATGCTCACCGGGGCCTTGCCCGGCTTACGTGGACCGCTTTGCCCGCGTCTGGCATCGGCTTGCAACCACAGACCCGGATGCAACGCCCACATTATAGCCCGGATTTTCCAAAAAAACAAGCGCCATTTGTGTGTGCGGGGGGTCAGAAACGACATATACGCTTTAAAAAGTGTATCATTCGACGAATTCTATTTACAGTGGGCCCATCGGTATGGTATGCTGTTTCTCGTAGTAAAATGGGAAGGAATCGGGATGCGCGCCACAGGGGTGCGCACGCATGCACAGGAGGAAGTTGCGCATGGATGTGATGACGGTATTTTCGCTGCTGGGCGGCCTGGGCCTGTTTCTCTTTGGCATCAAGACGATGGGCGACGGCCTGGAGCAGGCCGCGGGAAGCAGGATGAAGCGCCTTTTGGAGGCCCTCACCCGCAACAAGTTCACAGCCGTGCTGGTGGGCCTGCTGGTCACGGCGGTGATCCAGTCCTCCAGCGCCACCACGGTGATGGTGGTGGGCTTTGTCAACGCGGGGCTTCTGTCCCTGAGCAAGGCCATCGGCGTCATCATGGGCGCCAACATCGGAACGACCGTGACCTCGCTGATGCTCTCGGTCAAGCTCAACTTCGGCATCCTCTTCACGGCCGTTGGCGCGATCTGCCAGCTGGCGGGGAACCGCTCCAGCTTCAAACTCTTCGGGCAGATCATGATGGGGCTGGGCATCCTGTTTGTGGGCATGGACGCCATGACGGAGGCGATGGAGCCACTTCGTGACTGGCAGGGCTTCCGCGACATGATGGAGATGGCCAAGAACCCCTTTGTGGGCGTGCTGGTGGGCGCGGGCGTGACGGCGCTTTTGCAGAGCAGCTCGGCCAGCGTGGGTATTTTGCAGGCGCTGGCGGGCACGGGGGCGATCAGCCTGCAGGCGTCGCTGTTCATTCTTTTCGGACAGAACATCGGCACCTGCGTGACCGCGCTGCTGGCCAGCGTGGGCGCCAACCGCACGGCCAAGCGCGCGGCGGTGGTGCATTTGCTCTTTAACGTCATCGGCGCGGCGGCCTTTATCGCCGTGGCGCTGCTGCTGCCCCTGGCCACGTGGATCCAGGAGCTGGCGGGGGAGAACCTCCGGCTTCAGATCGCCTTTGCGCACATCATCTTTAACGTCGTCACCACGGTCCTGCTGCTGCCTCTCAGCGGCCTTCTGGAGAAGCTGGCGTGCCTGGTGGTGCGCGGGGAGGACAAGCAGGGCGAGCCGATGCGGCTGGAGTATTTCGACACGCGCCTTTTCTCCACGCCGCCCGTGGCCGTGCAGCAGCTGTTCCGGGAGGTGCAGCGCATGGCCGACATCGTCACGGCCAACTACCGCTTCGCCGTGCAGTACTATTTTGCGCCCAAGGACCTGCCCGTGGAGGAATTTACCAACCGCGAGGAGGTCATCGACTACCTCAACGCCGAAATTACCAAAAACCTCATCGAGCTCAAGGGCCTGAGCCTGCGCGAGGGCGATATCCGCCTGGCGGGCTCGCTGTTCCACGTGGTCAATGACCTGGAGCGCATCGGCGACCACAGCATGAACATCGTCGAGATCGGCTCGGCCCGCAAAAAGGAGAAGCTCCGTTTCTCCGGCAAGGCCGAGCGGGAGATCGAGGAGCTGGGCGGCATCGTGACGGCGATGCTGGACAAGAGCATCCATATCGTGAAGGAGCAGATCACGGACGTGGAGATCATCGGCGAGGTGATCGAGCTGGAGAGCCAGGTGGACAAGCTGTGCGAGACGCTGGCGGACCATCATGTGGAGCGCGTGAAGAACAAAAAGTGCACGCCGCGAAACGGCATGCTCTATCTGGATATGCTCAATAACCTGGAACGCATCGCCGACCACGCCGACAACCTGGCCTCCTCGGTGGAGATCGGCCATGGGGACGGGCGGCTCCTGTGGTAAATCAGCCTTCGCGCACGAGTCCGTTTTCAACGCGGTAGCGCCGGTCCGCGCGTGCGGCCACGAAGGGGTCATGGGTGATGAGCACCAGCGTGTGCCCGCCCTGATGCAGCCGGTCAAACAGATCCAGCAGCCCGTTTCGGCTGTCCACGTCCAGGGCGCCCGTGGGCTCGTCGAGCAAAAGCAGCCTGGGCGAATAGCATAGCGCCCGGGCCATGGCCACGCGCTGCTGCTGGCCGCCGCTGAGCTCGCAGGGGCGGCTCTGCCCCCGGCCGGCCAGCCCGACGCGCGAAAGGGCTTCCTCGGCCCGGCGCGCCCGCTCGGCCTCCGGGATGCCGCGCAGCATGAGCGGAAAGGCCACGTTGTCCGCGGCCGTGAGCTTGCTGAGGAGCTGATAGCCCTGAAAGACAAAGCCGATCTTCTCCCTGCGCACACGGCACAGCGCCCCGGCGTCCAGCCGGCTCACGTCCTCGCCGTCGAGCACGTAGCGGCCATCGGTGGGCGTGTCCAGACAGCCCAGGATGTGCATCAGCGTGCTCTTGCCCGAGCCGCTGGCCCCCACAAAGGCCACGTATTCGCCGGGGCGGATGCGCAGGTCCACCCCGCGCAGCACCTCAAGCGGCGCCTGAGCGCCCTTGCCCGGATAGGTCTTGACGATGCCCTGCATGCGGATCATGCGCGCTCCCTCCCTCGGGGCTAGCATGTCCCGCGGCTTTTTCTCATATGCCGGTCAAATTGTTTGCAAACCGCTGGAAAATCCTTTATAATGAGAGATGCGAAATTCCACCGGCTGGAAAAAGATCATAAGGAGAGGTGCTTTTCCATGGGCTATCGTGAAAATTATGAGGCGTGGCTCCGTGACTTTGCCGAGGACGAAGCGACCGTTGCCGACCTTCAGGCGATCGCGCAGGACGAAAAGGAGATCGAGGACCGCTTCTATAAGAACCTCAGCTTCGGCACCGCGGGCATGCGCGGCGTGCTGGGCGCCGGCATGAACCGCATGAACGTCTATACCGTGCGCCGCGCCACGCAGGGGCTGGCGGACTATCTCAGCGACGCGGAGAAGCAGCGCGGCGTGGTCATCGCCTATGACAGCCGCCGCATGAGCGCCGAGTTCGCAAAAGAGACCGCGCTGGTGCTGTGCGCCAACGGCGTGAAGGCGTACCTGTTTGACGCGCTTCGGCCCGTGGCGCTGCTCTCCTTCGGCGTGAGGCACCTGAGCGCCGCGGCCGGCGTGGTCATCACCGCCAGCCACAAC
>CALVKX010000033.1 GCA_944333375.1 uncultured Eubacteriales bacterium | reverse complement strand
CGAACCCACGGACCGGTTATTAGCCGGTTTACCCGATTTCGAGTCGGGGCCGTTATGACCGCTTCGATACTTCTCCATCACGCGCGAACCGATGTTTATTATAGCATGCTTCGTTGCGCTTGGCAAGCGGAAAGAGCGACGAAACCCGGGGCTACAAAAGAGCGACGAAACCCGGGCTACAAAAGAGCGACGAAACCCGGGCTACAAAAGAGCGACGAAACCCGGGCTACAAAAGAGCGACAAAGCCCGGGCTATCAGAAGCGGGTGACAATGTCCTTGTTGATGGTCAACGCGACCGATCATGATGGTCCGAACGAGCCTTAATAGCTGCCGATTCCGCCGCAAACATCGCACGTGCCGGTCCCATCGCAAATGATACAGTCTTCGTAGCCGTCTCCATAGTTGGCCCTGCCGGTTCCGCCGCAGTATTTGCACAGGCCGGTTCCGCCACATTCAACGCAGCGCAGTTGGCCGCCCTTAACCAGATTCGAGCCTTTGCCGGGCTCAAAGTACCATTCGCTGACGGGGATCATCAGGCTAGCCAAAAAGGTTCCCGTTCCGCCCTCGCTGAGTTCCTTGGCGCCATCCTTTACATACAGGACGAATTCCACCGGCGTTACGTCATCACAGATGTAGCCCTCGTAGCGAATCGCTTTGTCCGGCAGTTTGTATTGCTTGACGGTGCAGCCAATATCGCGCATAACCTCCTCGTAGACGGAGACCATCTTGCCCATCTGATCGACGGTGGCGTCAACCGTATAAAGGTACGAAGCATATTCTAGCCCATTGCTCTCCGTATTCACCTGAAAAAACTCGCCATCCGTCCCAAAGATGTTGCTGGGATCCGGCAGCCATTTGCCATCCTTGGCAAACGTCACCCCGTCTTTGTTTGCCGCGCAAGCCATTCCGCCTCCCAATAGGAGGCTGCCCATCCAAACCAGCACTACCGCGACCCATATCAGCTTTCTCTTTTTCATGGTGTTGACTCTCCCCTTCTTTTTCCTTGGATTGCGAACGCTTCGCCCGCCAGGCATGGTCCATCCTTTACCAAGCATTATACTGGATGGCCCCCTGCAAAAGCAAGATGGTTCAGCTTGGCGACGAAGCCCGGGCTATGCGGCGGCAAAGGGGTGTGCTACAATGGGGATGGTTGTCCTGAAAGAAAGGAGGAAGTCCCCATGCGGCTTGACACCATTCACCATGTCGCCATCATCGCGTCCGATTATGCGCGTTCGCGCAGCTTCTATGTGGAGAAGCTGGGGTTTGAGGTCATTCGCGAGAACGCGCGGCCCGAGCGGGGAGATTACAAGCTGGACCTGCGCATCAACGAGACGACGGAGCTGGAGCTGTTTGGCATGCCCAATCCGCCCGCCCGAGTCTCAGGTCCGGAAGCATGCGGACTGCGGCACCTGGCGTTCCGCGTAAGGGACGTGGAGGAGGCCGTACGGGAGCTGGGGGAAAGGGGCATCGCCTGCGAGCCCATCCGCGAGGACGTCTTTACGGGCAAGCGCATGACGTTTTTTCGCGATCCCGACGGGCTGCCGCTGGAACTGCACGAGTAGGCTCAAGCGCGCGCCCGCGCGCCGAGGTTGAGCCGGTCCACCAGCTCGGGGAGATGGTTCAAATCGGGCAGGCGGTAATCGACAACGCCGGCCAGGCTTTCGTCATAGGGCATCAGGTCCGGGATCATGACGCTCACGCAGCCCGCGGCGGCGAGGCTGCGAAGGCCGTTGCGGCTGTCTTCCACGCCCAGGCACTCGCCGATGGGAAGCTTTAGTCGGCGCGCCGCCTCCAGATAGATATCCGGCTCGGGCTTGCTCCTTCCGCCCTCGGCGCCGCAGACCATCGCGTCAAAGGCGCCCTGCATGAGGGGGACGGCCTGGATGTAGCGTTCGACGATAGCGCGATCCGTGCTCGTTGCCAGGGCCACGCGCAGCGAGCGCTCGCGCAGGCCGCGCAGACATTCCCCCAGCCCCTTTTTCGCTGGTAGGCCAGCGGTTACCGCGGTATGGAAAATGCCCTGGTGCACCTCCTCCATGACCTCGCGCGCAGGGAAGCCGTCGCCGAAGGCCTCGTGCAGGACGTCGTACCCCGCCTGCGCCGTACAGCCCAGCATGCGCAGAAACAGGCCCTGCGGCACGACACAGCCGCGCCGCGCACAGGCCTGCTCAAACAGCCCGGCTCCCAGGCGCTCGGTGTCCAGGAGCACGCCGTCCATGTCAAAAAGAATTCCTCGAATCATAGCGCCCGGCCTCTTACTCATGATCGCCGGCCAGGCCGGCGCGGCGCAGCAGTTCCACGGTACGGGGGGTAACCAGGGTATAGATGGCCGCCATCACCACCGAGGAGAGGAAGCGCAGGGCGATGGCACCCACCGTCAGGCTGATGGGATAATGGAAGATCTGGCTGTCGACATACAGCGCGACGGTGTTGAGCGCCGTCACCAGAAGGCTGGTGGCCAGCACGATTCCGGCCGTGCGCTTCATGCTCAACTCATAATTGTACTTCCTGGCATAGAGGCCTACCAGCAGGCCGCGCAGGGCATTGGGGAAGATCCACATCAGCGTCGTCACGGTGAAGCCATAGGTGAGCATCTGATTGAGAAAGCCGCCCACGGCGCCCACCAGCAATCCGTCCACCCAGCCGAACATCAGGCCGGCGACCAGCACGGGAAAGGACTCAAAGGTCAGCTTGATAAGCCCCAGGCTCGCGGAAAACAGGCTCAGAACCGTATACAGGGCGATCAGTACGGCGACGGTAACAAGGCGCTTGGTGTTCATGACAATACCCCCATTTCGTTGATGTCAGTCGATCTCCATGCCCGCGCACAGCCCGTCCACCGCGGCGGAGACGATGCCGCCCGCGTATCCCGCGCCTTCCCCCAAAGGGTAGAGCCCCTCAAAGGCGCTTTCACGGCGCTGGTTCCTGAGAATACGCACCGGCGCGGAGGAGCGCGTCTCCGGCCCGGTGAGCAGCGCGTCCGGGTGGTCAAAGCCGTCGAGCCGCTGGCCGAGCCTGGGCAGCGCGAGGCATAGGTCGTCGGCGATGAACCCGGGAAGGAAGGCGCGCAGGTCCCCCATCGTCACCCCCGGAAGATAGGTGGGCACGACCGCGCCCGCCTCCCGGCTGGGCACGTCGGCGAGGAAATCACCCACGCGCTGGCAGGGCGCTCGAAACGCGCCCCCGGCGCACCGAAAGGCCGCCTGCTCGATGCGGCGCTGAAGATACATGCCCGCGAGGGGATGTCCGTCCCCGAAATCCTCCGGCCGGACTCCGACCAGCACGGCCGCGTTGGCATTGCGGCCGTCGCGGGCATGCAGGCTCATGCCGTTGACGTTCACGCCGCCGGGCTCGCTGGAGGCGTTGATGACCCGGCCGCCGGGGCACATGCAGAAGGTGTATACCCCGCGCCCGTCCGGCGTGGGCGTGTTGAGCTTGTACTCGGCCGGAGGGAGCGCCGGGTGCCCGGCCGAAACCCCGTACTGGGCCCGGTCGATGTCGCGCTGCAGGTGCTCGATGCGCACCCCGATGGCAAAGGGCTTGTGCTGCATGGGCAGCCCCATGCCGCAGAGCCACTCGTAGGTGTCCCGCGCGCTGTGGCCGATGGCCAGGCAGACCGTATCGGTGGAAAGCTCGCTTTCTCCGCCCTCGCCGCTCAATCGCGCGCCGGCCACGCGGCCCTGACGAAGCATGAGGCCGGTCAGACGCGTCTCAAAGCGCATCTCGGCGCCCAGGCCCAGCAGCGCCGCGCGCACGCCTGCCAGCACCCGCCTGAGCTCGTCCGTCCCGATGTGCGGGCGCTGGGCCACAAGGATCTCCTCCGGCGCGCCGCAGCGCACCAGCGTGCCCAAAACGGTTCGGATGTGCGGGCTGTTGAGGCCGCAGGTGAGCTTGCCATCCGAGAAGGCCCCCGCGCCGCCCTCGCCGAAAAGCACGTTGCTCTCGGGGTTCATCCCGCCGCCCGCCTCCAGGCGCGCCACATCCTGCGCACGCGCCTCCACGGGGCGGCCCTGTTCCACGACGATGGGCCGCGCGCCGCGCACGGCCAGCGCCAGCGCACAGAAAAGCCCCGCCGGGCCGGCGCCAACCACCAGCGGCCGCGCCTTGCCCGAGGGCCAGGGCGGAAGGCTGAGGCCAAAGACGTCGGGTGGGTTGGGCGCCGGGGCGCCGGTGATGATCGTGACCTGATTGGGCTTGAAGCGCGACGCAATCCGCTTTTCCTCCGCCTCTCCCACATTGACCAAGGTCACGTCCGCCGTGAGGGAAAAATGGACGCCGCCCCGCCCGCGCGCATCCACGCTGCGTTTGACAAGCCGGGCCTGCGCGATGGCTTTCTCGCTGACGCGCAGCCTCTGGGCGCACAGCCTGAGGAGCTTTGCCGCGTCAAAGTCCACGGCACCGTCCAGCGGCACAACGAGCTGATGAAGGCGTAGCACGTACGTCCCTCCCTGATTCACTCAAAATCGAACACGCCTATCCTACCATAAGCGCAGGCCGAACACAAGTAGCACAAAGGCCGCAAAATGTGCTATACTATTTCCGCTATTTTTGTGAAAGGGAGGCCTGCCTCCATGCGCTTTACCTCCCTGAGGCTCGCCCGGTTCCGAAACTACGATGCCCTGGAGCTCTCGCCCCATCCCGGCATCACCGTGCTCTATGGTCCCAACGGCAGCGGAAAGACCAATCTGCTGGAGGCTATGCACCTGCTCTCGGTGGGGCGCAGCCACCGCACCACCGCCGACCGCGAGATGATCGCCGATGGCGCCAGCGTGGCCCTCGTCCACGGCCAGACCAGCCGGCTGGACGGCGCGCACGAGGTGGAGGTGCGCCTCTATCCCCTGGAAAAGCCCCGCAAGCGCGTGCTTCTCTATGGAAAGCCCGCCCAGCGCGTGGGCGATCTCATGGGCCACGCCACGACGGTGATGTTTTCGCCCGAGGACATCCGCATCGTGCGCGACGGCCCGGTGGCGCGCAGGCGCTTTCTGGATATGCAGCTCAGCCAGATCCGCCCCGGCTATCTGCGTGCGCTCAAGACGTATCTGAGCGTGCTGGAGCGAAGAAACGCGCTGCTGCGGCAAAACCGGCAGGAGGGCGTCAACGACTTCGCCAACCAGCTCGACACCTGGGACGAGCAGCTCGCCGCCGCCTGCGTGCCCATCGTCAGCGCGCGGCGCTGGTTCCTGGAGGAATTGAGCCAGAGCGCCGCCGCGCAGTACGCCGCCATTTCGGAAAACCCGGAGGAAGCCTTTGCGCTGCGCTATGCCGGTCCGCTCAGCCGCACCGATACCCCTTACCGGGACATGCTCTCGGGCCTTAGGCGCACGCGCGGCGAGGACATCCAGCGCATGTTTACCGCCTTTGGTCCCCACCGCGACGACATAAGCCTTCTGCTGTGCGGACGCGAGCTGCGCGCCTTCGGAAGCCAGGGCCAGATGCGCACGGCGGTGCTGAGCATGAAGCTGGGGGAGATTCGCCTGATCGAAAACGAGATGGGCGAGCCGCCTGCGCTGCTGCTGGACGACGTGTTCAGCGAGCTGGACGTGCGCCGGCGCAGTGCGCTGCTCAAAAGCACTGAAGGCGTGCAGACGCTTTTGACCTGCACGGACCGCCAGGACGCCGCCGACGCGCACGCGGACGTATTTCTGCGCGTTTCCCAAACGCCCCGGGGCGCCGCGCGGCTGGTGCAGGAGTAGTGGAATACAAAACAAATGCAATTTTTGAATGACAATCCTGCACAATTTGCTTTTTCTGGATGCGGATTTGTGTTATAATACACGCGCCGGCCCGGTATGCGATGCAGGTTTTCGGGCCGCAACGTCCAAGTTATACGTTAGCAGGGAAGAAGAAAGGGGTTTTGCCGATGAATGATTACACCTCCCGCGTGCTTGAGGGCCTCAAGCAGCGCAACGCCCACGAGAGCGAATTCCTCCAGGCGGCTACCGAAATTCTGGAGAGCCTCTCTCCCGTCTTCGACAAGCACCCGGAATATGAGAAGGCCGGCCTGCTGGAGCGTTTTGTGGAGCCCGAGCGGGTCATCATGTTCCGCGTCCCCTGGGTGGACGATCAGGGCCGCACGCAGGTCAACCGCGGCTACCGCGTGCAGTACAACAGCGCTATCGGCCCCTACAAGGGCGGCCTGCGCCTGCATCCGAGCGTAAACCTCTCCATTCTCAAGTTCCTGGGCTTTGAGCAGGTGCTCAAAAACAGCCTGACCGGCCTGCCCATCGGCGGCGGCAAGGGCGGCAGCGACTTCGATCCCAAGGGCAAGAGCGACCGGGAAGTCATGGCCTTCTGCCAGAGCTTCATGACTGAGCTCTACCGCCACATCGGCCAGGACACCGACGTGCCCGCCGGCGACATCGGTACCGGCGCGCGTGAGATCGGCTTCCTCTACGGCCAGTACAAGCGCCTGACCGGCCTCTATGAGGGCGTGCTCACCGGCAAGGGCCTCACCTACGGCGGCAGCCTGGCCCGCACCCAGGCCACCGGCTACGGCCTGTGCTATTTCGTCAAGAACATGCTCGAGGCCAACGGCAAGACCGTCCAGGGCGCGACCGTGGTCGTCAGCGGCAGCGGCAACGTGGCCACCTACGCCAACGAGAAGATCACCGAGCTGGGCGGCAAGGTCGTGGCCATGAGCGATTCCAACGGCTACATCTATGATCCCAACGGCGTGAACCTCGACGTGGTCAAGCAGATCAAGGAAGTGGAGCGCGGCCGCATCAAGGAGTATGTCGATCGGGTGCCCGGCAGCGAGTATCACGAGGGCTGCAAGGGCATCTGGACCATCAAGTGCGACATCGCCCTGCCCTGCGCCACCCAGAACGAGCTGGACCTGGAGGGCGCCAAGGCGCTGGTGGCCAACGGCTGCTTCGCCGTGGGCGAGGGCGCGAACATGCCCTCCACGCTGGAGGCAACTGAACTGTTCCTGCAAAACGGTGTGCTCTTTGCCCCGGGCAAGGCGGCCAACGCCGGCGGCGTGGCGACTTCCGCTCTGGAAATGAGCCAGAACAGCCAGCGCCTGAGCTGGACGTTTGAGGAAGTGGATGAGAAGCTCAAGGGCATCATGAAGGGCATCTTTGAAAAGTGCGCCGAGGCCGCGGGCGAATACGGCGACAAGCCCACCAACTACGTCGTGGGCGCCAACATCGCCGGCTTCCTCAAGGTGGCCGACGCCATGATGGCTCAGGGCGTGGTGTGATTTCTTAAAAAAGCGACTTCGGGGGTCCGGCGGCATAAGCCGTCGGACCCCTGGTTGTTCTGCCCGTTTACAGGGGTTGTGAGATGATGATTGCAAGTTTTCCCAAGTTCGGGTAGTATAGAAGCAGCATCGACGAAGGGAGGCCCGGTGGATGAAACGGTTTGCCAGGCGATGGCCGCTGTGGGCTGCGCCGCTACTGGCGCTTGCGTTTTTCCTCATTCTCAGCCGCGTCACCTATTTTCGCTATGAGAACTCGGACGACTTTCTGATTGTGCGGGCGTTTCTGGGCTTTGAGGGCGTGAGCCCTTCTCTGCCTCATTTCTACCTGCATCCGCTGCTGGTGTGGGCGCTGAGCCTGCTTTCCGCCGCCGTGCCGGGCGTCGCCTGGTTTTCGGTGCTCCAGCTCGCGCTCCTGTGGCTGTCCGCCGCGACGCTGTGCCTTTCGCTGCTTTGCTGCGGCCGGGCCGCGCGCCTGCACCCCGCCGCCTGCCTGGCGGCGGGGTGCTGTTTCTGGGCGTATTTGCCTCCTTTGTGTGCACGCGGCTCACCTATACGACCACCTCGGCCATGCTGGGCGCGGCCGCAACGGCGCTCTTGGTATGCGCGGGCGTAACGCGCCGGCATGTGGGCGCAGCTGTCCTGTTTTCCGCAGCGCTGGTGATACTCAGCGGCATACTACGCATCGCGTCCCTGCCTGCATCCCTGTGCTTTTGGCTTCTGGGGCTTGTGTTTCTGTTTCTGCGCCTATCCCCGCAGAGCGATCGCCGCTCCCTCCTGCGCGCGCTGCTTCCAGCGGCCATAGCGGGCGTGCTGCTCGTAGGCGTGCGCGTATGGGAGAAGCAAACCTATCGGCCGTTTTTCGATTTTCATGAAGCCCGCGTGGAGCTGATGGACTATCACCCCGAGGCGCTTGAGAACGTCTCCCCGGAGGTGCTGGCCACGCTGGGCTGGGACGCCTCGGAAGCCGAGCTGGTGCAGCAGTGGTATTTTATGGATGAAAACATCACCGCCGATGCGCTGCGCCTTATCCGGGAAAGTGGGCAGGCCACGCCGTCCCTGCCGGAGCGAATCGCCGCAGCCGGGGATGCGCTTATATCCTTTTTCCGCGACAATCCCGCCTATCTGCTTTCGCTGCTGCTGGCAGCCGTCCTGACCGCGCTGGTCTCCTTTGTGTGCCGCGGCCTTCCGCGCTGGATGGCCCTCGCCGCGCTGGGGCTTTACTGCGCCATGGTTCTCTATCTGGCCTGGGGAGGAAGGCTGCTCAGCCGCGGCGTGGACTGTGCGCTGCTGCCCGCCGCCGGGATGCTGGCCTGCCTTGCGCTGGCCGGCTTTCCGGCCGGGGAACGGCGCGGCGTCCGCGCGGCGGCGCTGTGCCTGTGCGCCCTGATGCTCCTCCCTGCGGGCCTGCACCTGCGTCAGACGCACCACACCCTCACCCGGCGCGCCGACGCGGTCTCCCCCGCACGCGAAGCCGATCTGGAGGCCTATGCGCTGGAAAACCCTGACCGCCTGATGATCCGCACGCCCGATCTCTTGCGCGACACGCGCCTGTTCCCCGACGTCTCCGCAGGGATTCCCGGCAACACCATGATCTGGGGCGACTGGGCCTGCCGCACCTCCGGCTGGAACGCCCAGCTCGCCCGCTTCGGCCTGGACCCCGGGCATTTCACCGCCGCGGATTTCTGCGATGAAGCCATCTTGTTTGTCACCGCCGATGACGCGCCGCCCGAGGCGCTGCTGCGCTATATCAGCCATGGCGCGGGCCGCGCCGTCACCGCCGTGCTGGAGGGGACGCGCGGCGAGCTGAACTTCTTCGCCTTCCGTTAGTTTTCAAAGGTATACAGCGTCATTTCCCAGGCCTTGAGCTGCGCCTTGAGCGTCTCGCCGTCCACGTTCTTTTCCACCGCAAGCCAGACGTGCCCCTCGTCATCGACGGCGTACTGTCCCGCCCGGCTCAGCCCATAGGTGGGCTGCCACTGCCAGCGGCCGCCGTCCGCCGTGAGCGCCGTGCCGCCCGGAGCGGGGAAGGTGTCTACGCTTTTGTAGATCCTGCAAGCCTGATACCAGGCGTCCCCGGCCGGCTCATAGTCCGATTCCCACAGCGGCCAGGTTTCCATTGGCAGCTCGCCGCTTTCTTCCAGCAGTTCCTGCGCGCTTTGACAGGTGATCGCGTTGCTCTGGTTGAGCAGTTTGCCGTCGCCGCCCACCATCACGCAGCGCAGCGTCAGCTCCCCTTGATCCGCCTCCACGCAGCTCACATCGCGCTGTGCTCCGTTGACCTCCAGCTTCCACGCCTGGCCTTCGATCGCAAGCTTCGGCCGCAAATAGACGGCGCCCGCGACCTCCGCCGCGTCAAAGCCCTCCAGCGTCATCCGCCCGCCGATTTGAAAATCCTCATTCTCCGGCGAGAGCCCGCCCTCGTCATAGGCGTACTGCTGACCAAACAGCGCGTCATAGCTCAGCAGGTCGTAGGCCGCGTCGCTCTGGATATCGCCCGTCAGCTCGTCGGGCGAAACCTCACCCGACGCCTGCCTCAATCGCTCGACATAGGCCAGGAAGGGATCGTCGTTGACGCCGGCCAGCGTCAGCGCATAGGCGCCCAGCTGCCAGGCATAGAGGTTGGTTTCCCCCGACTCATTGCCGGTGTTGCTCCAGATGAAGTACGGGGTCAGATGCCCCGCGTCGCCCGCCGTGGGCACGCCCAGCTCCTCATACACATCCGTGCCAAACGGCGGGATATGATCCGAGAAAAAGACCACCACCGTCGGCTCCCCCACCTCCTCAAGCGCCGTAAGAAAGCCCTCCAGCGCCGAGTCGCTTTGCTCAAGCAGCCAGCAGTAGTTGGTCAGGATCGTCGTGGCACGCTCGCTCAGCTCGTTTGTGAAAGGGGGCTGCGCGCCGTAGGTGAGGCGAAAGTCGTCATAGTCGTACCCGCCGTGGTTCTGCATGGTCAGGCAGAAGATGAAGTCGCGCTCAGGCGTCTGCGAGAGCTGGTTGAGGATGGCGCGGTAATGCTCCTCGTCGCTGACGAACATCCCTTTCTTTTCAAACGCCGTCCGCATGGTGTCGGTGGTATAGAAGCTGTCAAAGCCCAGCATGCGCAGGTTGTTGTAACGGTTGTAATACACGCCCGTATACCAGTGGATGGCCGTGGACTCGTATCCCCGGTCCCTGAGCATGGAGGCCAGGCTGCTCATGGGCGGCAGGCCCAGGGAATACGGATTGACGGCGTACTGGCTGCGAAGCCCCGTCAGCACCTCAAACTCCGTCTCGCTGGTCCCCCCACCCAGCTTGGGCACATAGATCCGCCCGTGCCGGCAGGTTTCCACCAGGCGGTTGTAAAAGGGCATGATCTCGGATTCGAGGTCGAGATACTGGCCCAGCCACGCCTCGTCCGCAAAGCTCTCGCTGAGCACGACGATGATGTTGGGCGCCTCCCGCGCCTCCGCGGCCGGGGTTTCCTGCATGAGCGCGCGGTACTGCGCCCTGACGCCCGACTCGTCGTAATCCACCCGCATCAGCGCCCGCCGGTGGTTTTCCATGGCGATGGCGGCATAGAGGGTGCCGTCGGTGCGGGCCTGGTCCACCATGTCGTAGCGGGCCCCTCCGCCCGCCATGGAAAAGGTGCACAGCGGCGGCATCGCCACCAGCAGCGCCGCCCCCAGCAGGGGCAACACCGCTCCGCTCCGCGCACGGCCGCGCACGAGGATGATCCCTGCCGCAAAAAGGGCTGCAAAGCCGCCCAGGACCCACCAGATCTGCGCAAAGTCGATGTCCAGCGACAGCCCCGCCGCCGCCTCGCGCGCATCGGAAAGCTGGCTTATGTCCGTAAAGAGAATCGGCTCCATGCGGTAGAACATCTTGTAGCGGTTGACGATGCCCAGCAGCGCGCACAGAAGGCCCAGCGTCAGCACGCACGAAACCCGCACCCGTCTGGAGGGAAACAGGCACAGCAGAAGGCACGGCGCCGCATAGAGCGCATAGTTCATCAAAAACAGGCCCGGCTGGGCATATGCCCAGGCAGGCACGGCCCCCGCGCTCCCCCGCGAGAAGCCCTCCAGCAGCCAGATCAGTCCCAATGGCGCCGCCCCTGTCAGCAGCCAGTCCGCCAGCCTGTAACCCTGCGGCAGCATCCGCTGCGCCTTTTTCATCCGCACACCCTCTTTCGGCAATCCACACTCCATGGTATTCTAGCACATCCGCTTTCCCCGCGGCAAGCACGTCCGGGATATCCAGTTTTTGATTGCCAATGCCAAATTCTTATGGTATACTTCAATCACAAACAACGCCGTATATACCCGTCCTTTCCGGGGCGGATCAACCGCACACGCCATCTTTCGCGCAGATCGGCTCTGGCGGAGCAAAGGGGAAAAGGATCATGGAAAAGCTGATGAAACGCGCGCTGGATATCGCGCATCTCTTCGACGTCCCCCGCGGGGAAATGACCTGTGAGCCCTATGGCACGGGCCATATCAACGACACCTTCTGCCTGTCGGTCAGCCCCTGGACGGGCAGCTCCCGGCGCTACATCCTCCAGCGCGTCAACCGCTATGTCTTCCCCGATCCCGAGCCCATGATGGAAAACATCCAGCGCGTGACGCATTACCTGCGCGGCGTCATCGCCCGCGAGGGCGGCGACCCCGCGCGCGAAACCCTCACGCTGGTGCGTGCCATGGATGGCCGCCCGTGGATCAGGGATACGCTGGGGGACCTGTGGCGGATGTACCTGTTCATCGAGGGCACCGTCTCCACCGACATGCCGGACACCCCCGAGGTTTTCGCGTCCGCCGCGGAGGCGTTCGGCCGCTTTCAGCGCCAGTTGGGCGGGTTCAACGCCGCGACCCTGCATCCCACGCTGCCGGACTTTCACAACACGCCGGCGCGCCTGCAGCAGCTCACCAACGCCATCGGCGCCGACCCGCTGGGGCGGCGTGCGCAGGTAGGGCCGGAAATCGCCTTCTGCCTCTCCCGGGCGCCCCAGACCGACGCGCTTCTGCGCGAGCTGGAGGCGGGCAACGTGCCCCTGCGCGTGACGCACAACGACACCAAGATAGACAATGTGCTTCTGGATGAAAAGACGGGCCGCGGCGTATGTGTGATCGACCTGGATACGGTCATGCCGGGCCTGAGCGCCTGGGACTTCGGGGACGCGGTGCGCAGCGGCGCCAGCACCGCCGCCGAGGACGAAACCGATCTGAGCCGGGTGGCGTTTTCCCTGCCGATGTTCTCGGCCTATGTGGGCGGGTACCTGCGCGGCCTGGGCGGCGAGCTGACGCGGCGCGAGGTGGAATTGCTGCCCCTGGGCGCCAAGCTGATGACGCTGGAGTGCGGCATGCGCTTCCTGGCCGACCATTTGAACGGCGACCGCTATTTCCACATCCACCGCGAGGGCCACAACCTCGACCGCGCACGCACGCAACTTCGGCTGGTGGAATGTATGGAAGAAAACTGGGACGCCATGATGGACATCGTCCGAAACGCCTAAATAAAACCAAAGCCGCAGCCTTCAGAGGGCTGCGGCTCAGCGTGTCGAAAAAGCTCGCCTGTGGCGATCTTTTCCGACAGGACACGTTTCCCCTGCGCCTGCGGCGCGGCCGGGGAAACGCGCAGGGAAACCTTGCTTCGCAAGGCTTCCGAATCCACCGCACATGTCGCTGGATTCGGATTTCATTTGGAGGGCTACAGCCCTCCAAACCTCCCAAATGGGTTTTTTGACAGTATGAGCCGCAGCCTTCAAAGGGCTGCGGCTCAGGCTGCTGACAAAGTGCGGGGTGCAGGGGGATCATCCCCCTGCCGGGGTTTGGGGCAGCGCCCCAAAGCCTTATGCCGCAGCATTTTTCGCGAGCGTTGCGAGCGCCCGAAGGGCGCAAGAAACGCGGCT
>CALVKX010000032.1 GCA_944333375.1 uncultured Eubacteriales bacterium | reverse complement strand
CTTTCCCCAGGGCCCGGCCCTGGAGTTTCCAGGGCCGGGCCGCCGCTTTGTCTATTTGAGAAGGTTACGCATCAGGACGGTATAGATGTCCTTGACGTGGTTGCGCATGGCCCGGCGGGCCTTTTTCTGGTCGTGCTCTCGGATGGCCTCCAGAATTTGCTGATGGAAATCCAGCGAGTTGGAGATGGTGGTCTTGGGATCGAGGCTGTAGCCCGAATAGGAGCTGCGCTCCAGCTCGTTGCTGACGGCGACGAGCGTGTTTTTCAAAAGGGAATTGTTGGATGCCGTGGCGATGGTGAAGTGAAAGCTGATGTCCAGCTGCGACAGGCGGGAGACGTCGGAGCCGTTGTTGCTGCGCATTTCATCCAGGATGTTGGAAAGCTCCAGGATCATCATCTCGTCGGCGTATTTGGCGGCGAGATAGGCGGTCTGCGTTTCCAGCATGATGCGGTATTCCATGATTTCGTCCAGGTCGGCGTGGCGAAGCAGGTAGCGCAGCGGAATGGAGGCGACGATCTGCCGCATGGGATTGACGGTCGTGCCGGACTTGGTGCGGCGGATAAAGCCCATCGCGGCCAGGGCCGTATAGGCCTCGCGCAGGGAGGAACGGCTGACGCCGAGCTGGGCGCACATGTCGTTTTCGTTTGGAAAGGTGTAGTTGGGCCGGAGGGTTTCGTTCATAATCATCTCGATCAGGTTATCCAGCAAAGTGCTGGTGATGGTTTTTTTGGAGACCGTGCCCAACTGCTTGTAAAGCTCCGTCGTCATCTGCTCGTTTAAGCGGCTTGTAACATCGTTGACGTCCATCCCGGTCCCCCTTTTCCCGCATATGTCAAAAAAGCGTATGAATTCGACTAGAGTATATATCATGGCGCGAACACGCGTCAAGCGAAAAAAGAAAATGGGGGATTTGGACAGGCTTTCAAAATAATGAGAATAAAATCACATAATATGATAAAAGTTGTGTTATCAGACAACATGGAAAAATGCCAATGAAATCTATATATGTGAATATAGCACGATAAAAAATCAAAAATATTTTACAATTAGTATATTTTCTTTTCGAAAAATCCGTGTTATGATGGATGCGAAGTTGAAAGCGGCCGAATAACAACGAAAATAAAAACTTGATGTATGTTGTCATACAACAAAAATGGAAAAGGAGATGAAACGCTTGAGTACGCACAAGACGGATGGACGGGGTATCCTCTGGGGCGGGTACCTTAACAACAACCATCCGATCACCAAGGAGGTTTGGCTCCAGGAGGCATTTCCGGAATGGGGCAGCTACCTCAACAAGCAGATCGAAAGCTTCGAGGTCCCCAAGGGACAGGTAAGCCTCTGGTGGTGCGGCGGACCTTCCTGGGTGCTCAAGACGGATGCGGGCGGCATTTTCCTCATCGATCAGAACTGCGCGCCCTCGCATTATACAACGTACGATTACTGCGGCGTCTGCCGTCAGGCCGGAGCTTCCAGCATCAACTGGCTCAGGCTTAATCCGCAGGTGATCGACCCCTGGGAATTCAAGCGCATCGACGGGGTCTTTTGCACGCATACGCACGCCGATCACTGCGACATCTTTACCGTCAACGCCGCGCTGCAAACCAGCGACGCCATGTTCTACGCCCCGCCGGTTACGGCCGAGCGCCTCAGGGACTTTAACGTGCCCGAGGATCGCCTGACGGTGTGCCACGTGGGACAGACCTTTGAGGTCCCGGGCGCGAAGGTCCACATCCTGATCTGCTACGATCAGACGGCGATTCGCACGGGCGGCGGGAAGGAGCTTCTGCCCTATGAGGAGTGCTGCTGCTCGTTCCTCTTTGAGACCTCCGCCGGCAACATCCTCTTCCTGGGCGACACCTGGTACCATGACGGCTATGTGAAGGTCGGGCATGATTACGATATCGACGTGGCCATCTTTGACATGGGCTTCAACGCGCCGGGCGCCACCGACAAGATGACCCCCTACGACGCGGCCCGGCTGGGGCAGACCCTCAGGGCCAAGGTGCTCATCCCCGATCACTATGACAACTGGGTCAACTGTGCGGGCGACCCGGACCTCATCATCAACCAGTTTGAACGCATCGTGGCGGAAAACACGCCCGAAATCAAGACCGTCATCATGCGCTGCGCGGGCAGGTTCGACTATCCCAAGGATCAGGACATCAAGCGCTACCGCTACCCGGACGGCAGCGAAAACTACGACATCAATAAATCGGTCTTTGGAAACAAAGAGGATTGAGGAGGTACATTATGGCAAAGCAGAAGAAAATCATCGTAACCGCGGCCGTCACCGGTGGTATCCATACCCCCACCATGACGCCGTATCTGCCCAAGGGCGCCGACGAGGTGACGCAAAACGCCCTGGACGCCGCCGCCGCCGGCGCGTCCATCGTGCACATCCACGCCCGCCGCGACGTGACCGGCCAGCCGACCGCGGATTTTGATACCTTTGAAAAGATCCTCACCGGGATCAAGAAAAAGAGCAATGTCGTCATCGGCATCACCACGGGCGGCGCGCAGGGCATGACGGTGGAGGAGCGCTTTGCCGTCATCGAGCGCTTCAAGCCCGAGATGGCCTCCGCCAACGGCGGCTCCATCAACTTCTGCCTCTCCAAGCTCGCCGGCGGCCCGGGCATGGACCAGCCCCAGTTCGACTGGGAGGTGCCCTTCCTCAAGGGCACGTATGACAACGTGTTCAAAAACACCTTCCGCGATATGGAATACTGCATCCGCACCATGAACGAAAACGGCACCTTCCCGGAGTTTGAGGTCTTCGACTACGGCCAGCTCGCCAATTTGCAGCACTTTAAGAAGATGGGCATCCTGCCCAGGCAGATCTACCTCCAGTTCGTCACCGGCGTGATGGGCGGCATGCCCATGAGCCTGGAGGGGCTGCTGTTCGTGATCGACCAGGCCAAGAAGATGCTGGGCGAGGACATCATGTATTCCATGGTGGCCGGCGGACGCAGGATGTTCCGCTACGAGACGGTCTGCGCCGTCACCGGCGGCAACGTGCGCGTGGGCCTGGAGGACGGCATCTACATCAAGCCCAACGGCGAGCTGGCCGTCAACAACGCCGCGCAGGTGGAGAAGATCATCCGCATCCTCAAGGATCTGGATTACGAGATCGCCACCCCTGACGACGTACGCGAGATCTTTGATCTTAAAGGCGCGGACAAGGTCGCGTTCTGATTCGGGCATGAAATCCTGAGCGGTACGAACCGCTCAAAAAATAATTCATTATGAGGAGGGACCCCAATGAAAAAATGGCTATCTATTCTACTGGCGCTGACGATGACGCTTTTGATGCTGGCAGGCGCCGCTTCCGCGGAGCTGGCGGAGATAGCGACGGTTGAGCTCACGGACGAGCAGCTTCAGGAGAAGCTCAACACCACGCTTTACGTCGGCTGCTCCGTGCGCATGTTCTCCAACCCCTACATGGTCACCATCAACGACGGCTGTGAGCTGTTCTGCGAGTACCTGGATTCCATCGGCCAGAAGTATGAGTACGAGGTCATGCTCAACGAGGGCTCCAACGATACGCAGATCAACCAGATCAGCGCCTTCCTGGCCAAGGCCAACGGAAACGCCATCCTCTTCTGCGACCCCAACGAGGCGGCCGTGTGCGGGACCATCGCCGAGATGGTGACCGACGCCGGTGCCTACATGTGCACCACCTGGAACAAGCCCGACGATATCGACGTGTGGGAATACGACGGCTGGGTGGCTCACCATTCGCCCGATGACGTGGACATGGGCTATCAGATCGCCATGGAGATGTTCTCCCAGTTCGAAACCCCCTATGAAGGCAAGATCGTCTGCATCCAGGGCCTGCTGGGCAACACCACGGCCGTGAACCGCCGCGCCGGCCTGGAGAAGGCGCTGGCCGAATGTCCCAACGTCGAGCTCGTGGCGGACGAGACGGCCAACTGGAGCGCCGACACCGCCCTGGAGGTCATGGAGACCTGGCTGGCCGCCTATGACGATATCGACGGCGTCTGGTGCGCCAATGACAACATGGCCATGGGCGCCATCAAGGCGCTGGAGGCCAAGGACCTGGCCGGCAAGGTCAAGGTCGTGGGCATCAACGCCATTGACAGCGCGTTGGATTACATCGAAAACGGCACCATGACCTGCTCGGCTGACTGCCAGGGCTGGCAGCAGGGCGGCTACTCGCTGGCGATCTGCTATGACGCGTGGCTGGGCAAGTTCGACGTGGCTTCGCTGGATCACGGCTATCGGCTCTTTGGCACCGCCTGCACGATCATCGACCAGGAGAACGTCGCGGCCTTCCGCGAGGAGTTCTACGTCCAGGGCGCCAAACTGGATTTTGAAAACTACTGGGAGGCTTTCCGCATCGGCGACTATCCCGTCTAACCGGCAGGACGTAGCATAACGCTTAGCTGCACCCTATTTGAAAATCTAATTCAAGTAGGGTGCAGCTTTCAAAAAGGAGCAGCCATGGATAATCAGAAAATTTCGACCCTGTCGGTGGGCGAGGAGTTTGCGCTCAAAATGCAGAGAGAGCAGAAAAGGGAATCCCTTACGCGGGTGATGCCGGTGATTGTGCTGGCGGTGCTCGTGGCCTTTTTCTCCATCGCCTGCCCTGACAGCTTTTTGACGCTGTACAATCTCAAAACGATTCTCAACCAGCTCTCGATCACGCTCATTATCGCGCTGGGCATCACCTTCGTGATCCTGACCGGCTCGGTGGATCTGTCTGTGGACGGCGTCGTGGGCCTGGCCGGGTCCCTGGTGTCCGTGCTGGTGATGAACAGCAAGTACGCCACCAATCTGGGTCTTCTTGGCGTGCTGCTCAGCATCCTTGCGGGCGTCGCGTGCGGCATGGTGTCGGGACTCATCCACGTGCGCATGAAGATCAGCTCCTTCATGGTCACCTATGCCATGTGCGCCATCGCAAAGGGATTTGCCGTCATGTCCTATGACGGTCTGTTTGCCAACATTACCGACCCGTTTTTGCTCTCCATCCCCGGCATGAGCTTTCTGGGAATCCCCGTGATTACCTGGATCGCTTTTGCGGTGCTGGCCATCGCCATGGTGTTGCAGAACCGAACGGCGTTTGGCGGGTACATGTACGCGATCGGAACCAATGAAGCGCATCCCCGCACGACGGGCGTGAACGTCGACAAGATCAAGGTCGAGGTGTTCATGTGGGCGGGCGGCTGCATGGCGCTGGCGGGCGTGCTGGCCGCGCTGCGCCTGGGCAGCGGCATCGTCGATGTCGGCGACGGCCAGTTCTTCCCCGCTCAGGCCGCCGTGGTGATCGGCGGAACCTCGCTGGCGGGCGGCAGAGGCGGCGTTCTTAACACGCTGGTCGGCTCGCTGGTGATTACCGTGCTCAATGTGGGCCTGCTGCTGATGGGCGTCAACACCTATATCCGCTCGGGCATCCAGGGCCTCATCATCGTCGCGGCCGTAGCGCTTACCGTGCTTCGCGGCAATAAGATCATCTGCAAGTGAGGAGAGCGCTATGAAGCAGGATGTTTTGTTTGAAGTGCGCAACATATCCAAAAATTTTGGCGGAAACGCCGCGCTCAAAAGCGTCAACATGCACGTGGGCTACGGGGAGATCGTCGGGCTCGTGGGCGAAAACGGCGCGGGCAAGAGCACGCTTTTGAAAATCATCATGGGCGTGCAGCCGCCCAGCAGCGGCGAGATGTTTTTGGGTGGCGAGAAGTACGCGCCCCGCAATCCCAAGGAGGCCAATAACAGCGGCGTTGGCATGGTCTTTCAGGAGCAGTCGCTGATCGTCAATTTGACCGTGGGGCAGAATGTGTTTTTTGGAGACGAAAAGAAGTTCTCCAGGGGCGGCCTGATTGACTTTAAAAAGATGTATGAGGCTACGCGCAAGAGCCTCTCCGAGGTGGGGCTGGAGGACGTCAAGCCCGAAAAGCATGTCCGCGAGCTCAACTTCGCCACCCGGCAGATGGTGGAGATCGCCCGGACCATCAGCAAGGCCTATACCGCCAATGTCGAGCATGCCCTGATTTTGCTCGACGAGCCCACCTCCGTGCTCAACGAGGAGGAGGTCCAGCTTCTCTACCGCCAGGTGCGCGCGCTGGCGGCCAAGGGGCACTCGGTGATTTTCGTTTCCCACCACCTTGACGAGGTGCTGGAGCTGACCGACAGGATCTATGTCTTCCGCGACGCGGAAAACGCCGGCGAGTTTGAAACCGCCAAGTGCAACGAAATGCTGCTGTATGAAAGCATGGTGGGAAAGAGCAGCACCAACGAATATTACAGCCTGGACCGGCAGCGCCAGCCGGATGACGAGGTGGTGCTGGAGGCCAGAAACCTGCACCTCACGGGCCAGTTCAAGGACGTCTCCTTTAAGCTGAGGCGGGGAGAGATCCTGGGCTTTTGCGGCGTGGTGGGCTCGGGCAAGGAGGAGCTGTGCTATGTGCTCAGCGGCGACGAGAAGCCAACGGACGGAACGCTGATCGTCAAGGGGAGCGTCAAGCGCTACCAAAGCCCGGCGCAGGCGCTTCGCGACGGCATCACCATGATCCCCCAGGAGCGAAACGCAGAGGGCGTATTCGGCATCCTGAGCATCACCGACAACATCGCGGCCTCCAGCATGAGCCGGCTGGGCAGGCATGGCTTTATCTCCGGCCGGAAAATGACCGGGCAGGCCAAACAGTGGATCAGCAAGCTCAGAATCCGCACGCCTGGCCACAAGACCAGCGTTTCCAGCCTTTCCGGCGGCAACGCACAGAAGGTCGTCTTCGCCAAGATGCTCTCCAGCGAAAGCGACATCGTTTTGCTCAACCATCCGACCCGCGGTGTGGACATCGGCGCGAAGGTGGAGATTTACAGCCTGATCCGCGATATGGCGGAAAGCGGGAAATCCATCATTTTGTTGGGCGATACGCTGGATGAGTGCATCAGCCTGAGCAACCGCGTGCTGATTATGAAAGACGGGCTCATCACCGGCGAATTCGACGCCCCGGTGGGCGCAAAGCCCGATCATACGCAGATTTTGCAGCGCATGATGTAGGGGAGGAGAGGCGAACATGAAACGCATTGAAAAATCAGACCTTCAAAAGCTCAGGGGCGTAGCTTCTTCCCTGGCGAGCATCGGCGCGCTCATCGCCATCTATCTGGCATTTTATCTCATCAACCCCAGCTTTCTCAACACCTTCAACCTCAAGAACCTCCTGACCAACATGGCGCCGCTGCTGGTCATGGCCTGCGGCGCCACGTATGTGAGGCTGCTGGGCTCCCTGGATCTGTCCATGGGTGCGGTTTGCTCCTGTGCCAACGTACTGCTGGTCATGCTCATGCCCTCCGTGGGTCCGTGGGCCTATGGTGTGGCCATCCTCTTTGGCGTTGCGACAGGCTTCATTCTGGGCGTGATCCATACGAAGCTGAAGATTCCTTCCTTCATTGCCTCCCTTGGCATGATGAACGTCTATAACAGCCTGGCGCTGCTGCTCACCCCTTCGCCGGTGATGATCGCCAAGGCGGAGCGTACCTACATTGCCTGGGGCAAGGAGAAGTTCGGCGTCGTGGGCGCCATCACCATCGCGGCGGTCATCGTAATGATTGTGCTGCACCTGGTGCAAAAGCGCACCGTCATCGGCAAGAGCATCAGCCTCACCGGCGCCAACGAGCGCACGGCCAGGATCTCGGGCATCAACGTATCGGCGACCAAGATCTTCGCCTTTACCATTTGCGGCATGACCAGCGCCATGGCGGGCATCCTCCTGGCCATCAAGCTGCAAAGCTCCGCGCCTACGGTGGGCTCGCCCTTTACGCTTCAGGCCGTTGCGGCCGTGCTGCTGGGCGGCACGGCAATGACGGGCGGCAAGGGGAGCGTCCTGATGACGCTGGTGGGCGTGCTGATCGTGACCGCCATCGAAAACGGCATGACCATCATCGGCGTCGATGCGTTCTGGAGCCAGATCGTCTTTGGCGCGCTGACGATTGTGGCCATGTTCCTGACCACGGACCGCAGCGCGAAAAACCTGATCGTGAAATGACGAAAGGAGAGCAAAACCATGAAAGTTACCCTGCTGCTGGAAAACCACAGTTTGTTCAACAAATTCTACAACGCCGAACACGGCTTCTCGGCCTGGATTGAGGACGAGGACCAGAAGGTGCTCTTTGACACGGCCTATTCGGACAAGTTCATCAAAAATGCCGAGGCGCTGGGAATCGATCTGCGCATGGCCAACTACGTCATCATCTCCCACGGCCACTACGACCACTGCGGCGGCCTCAAATACCTGATTCAGTATTACCGCGATCACGCCATGTTCCGTAAGCCCGTCCTTTTGATGACCACGCCGGACATCATGCGCCCCAAATACCAGTTTGAGTGGAATGTGCCGCTGGGCATGGATGTGAGCATGGAGGTGCTGGAACAATACTTTGAGGTGCGCTTTGTGCCCGGCCCCTACTGGATCACCCGAAACCTGTGCTATATGGGCATCTGCGAGATCAGCAACGACTTTGAGCGCTCCTTCCCCCAGTCGCCCAAGGTGCTGGTGGACGGCAAGTGGGTGGACGATTACGTGGACGAGGACACCCAGCTTTGCTACCGTCACAGCAACGGCGAGGAGTGCAGCGTCGTGGCCGCCTGCGCGCACTACGGCATCTGCAACATCATGGAGTATGCCAAGAAACTCACGGGCGCCAAGCGCATCCACACCTACCTGGGCGGCTCGCATCTGCGCTCGGACGAGGTGCCCCAGCGCCAGATGGATTTCACCTGCGACTACGTGCGCCGTGAAAAGATCAAGCAATTTTACATCTGCCACGATACCGACCTGCCCTGCGTCATTCAGCTCGCCAACGCCTGCCCGGCGATGGAAGCCGGCGTCGGCCTGGTGGTGGAATGTGAATAAAACAAAATGAGGCAAGGAGAAAAACGATGTTTCAGAACGTAATGGTTGTTTCTGCGGTCAGAACGGCGGTGGGCAGCTTCGGCGGCTCGCTCAAGGACTTTGAGACCACAAAGCTTGGAGAAATCGCGATTCGTGCGGCGGTGGAGCGCGCGGGAATCGCACCGGACTGCGTCGAGGAAGTGATCCTTGGCTGCGTTGGACAATACGGGCTCAACGGCTTTCTGGCGCGTATCGCCGCACTCAACGCCGGCCTTTCCATTCACTCCAGCGCCCAGACCGTCAACCGGCTCTGCGCCTCGGGCCTGCAGGCGATCGTGACCGGCGCCACCGCCATCGACCACCGTGACATGGACATCGTCGTGGCCGGCGGCGCGGAGAGCATGAGCAACTTCCCCTACTGCTCCTACCAGACCCGCTTCGGGGCGCGCATGGGGGATATCGTGACCAGGGACGCCCTGACCACGGCGCTGGCCGAGCCCTTTACCGGCACGCATATCGCCATGACCGCGGAAAACATCGCCGAGAAATTCGGCTTCACCCGCGAGCAGGTCGACGCCTATGCGCTGGAGAGCCAGCGCAGGGCCAGGGCGGCGATTGAGGCGGGAAAATTCCGCGAGCAGATCATCCCCGTGGAGGTCAAAGAGAAGAAGGCCACGCGCATCTTTGACACCGACGAGCACCCCCGTGACACCTCCATGGAAAAGCTGGGGAAGCTCAAGCCCATCTTCAAAAAGGACGGCCTGGTCACGGCGGGCAACGCCTCGGGCATCAACGACGCGGCCGCCGCCATGGTGCTCATGCATGGGGACAAAGCCCGCGAGATGGGCATCACCCCCATCGCGCGGGTGGTCGATTACGCGCTTGCCGGCGTGGACCCCAACTACATGGGCCTGGGCCCCATCGACGCCACGCGCAAGCTCTTTGAGCGCACGGGCCTGTCGGCCAGGGAAATCGACCTGTTCGAGCTCAACGAGGCCTTCGCCTCCCAGGCCATGGCCTGCATCCAGGAGCTGGGGCTGGACGGGGAGAAGGTCAACGTCAACGGCAGCGGCATCTCCCTCGGCCATCCCATCGGCGCCACGGGTGCGGTCATCTCCGTCAAGCTCCTCTACGAGCTTGAGCGCATCGGCGGAAGGTACGGCATCGCCACCCTGTGCATCGGCGGCGGACAGGGCCTGTCGGTGCTGTATGAGAATCTGAGGTGAGCGCCATGCAGGAAAAGCGGCGAAGCCTGAAAGAACTGCTGCAAAGCCTTCCGGCCTATGACGCCGCGAAGGTGGAGGCGGCCTATCAAGAGGCGCTGCAGGCGGACGGCACAAAGGTGATCGCGCTGGACGACGACCCCACGGGCGTTCAGACGGTGCATGACGTCTTTGTCTACACGGACTGGAAGCCGGAGACGATGCAGGCCGCCTTTGCGGACGGAAACAAGATCTCCTTCATTCTCACCAACAGCCGCGGCATGACCGCCGGGGAATCGCGCAGGGCGCATGAGGAGATCACCTCCGCCGTGGCGCAGGCAGCCCAAAGCGCGGGGAGGCCGTTCGCGGTCCTCTGCCGCGGGGACTCGACGCTGCGCGGACACTATCCCCTGGAAACGGACGTCGTGCGCAGGACGCTGGAAGCGTGCGGAGAGCCGCCGGTCGATGGCGAAATCATCATGCCGTTCTTCCTGGAAGGGGGCCGGTATACCGCCGGCGACGTCCACTATGTGGCCGCGGGCGACGAGCTCATTCCCGCCGCGGAGAACGAGTTCGCCAGGGACAAGACCTTCGGTTACCGCAGCTCCAACCTCCGCGAGTGGATCGAGGAAAAGACGGGCGGCGCTTACCCGGCGCAGCAGGTTTCCTCCGTTTCGCTCGGCGAGCTTCGCGCGCTGGACTATGAGGGCATCGAGGACAAGCTCCTTGCGATGAGGGATTTTTCCAGGATGATCGTCAACGCGGTGTGCGAGGAGGATGTCAAGGTATTCGTGACCGCCCTTTTGCGCGCGCTGGGCAAGGGAAAGCGCTTTGTGTACCGAAGCGCCGCGGCGCTTGCCAAGGTCATGGGCGGCGTTTCCTCCCGCGGCCTGCTTACGCGCCGGGAGCTGGTGGGCGACAAGGCGGCCGTTACGGGCATCGTCGTGGCGGGCTCGCATGTGAACAAGACCACGGCTCAGCTCCAGGCGCTCAAAAAATGCGAGGAACTGCGCTTTATCGAGATCAACCAGCACACGGTGGTGGACGAGGCGGCCTTCCGGCGCGAGATGGACCGCGTGGTGGCCGAGGCCGAAGCCTGCCTGGCTTCGGGCAGGAGCTGTGCGGTGTATACCCGGCGCGAGCGCTTTGACCTCAACACCGGCAACCGCGAGGACGAGCTGCGCCTGGCCGTCAAGATCTCGGACGCGGTGACCTCCGTCGTCGCCCGCATGAGCACCCGTCCCGATTTCATCATCGCCAAGGGCGGCATCACCTCCAGCGAGATCGGCACAAAGGCGCTGGGGTGCCGCAAGGCCCGCGTGATGGGACAGATCCTCAAGGGCGTTCCCGTATGGGAGACCGGGCCCGAGAGCAAGTTCCCCGGGATTCCCTATGTGATTTTCCCGGGAAACGTCGGCGACGAAAACGCGTTGTATGACGCGGTCCAAAAGCTGATCCGCTGAGCGAGGAGGAAACAACATGGATCGAAAACAGCTTTGCGCGGCGGTGACCGGCGGCGCAAAGGGAATTGGGGAGGCCATCGTCAGGCGGCTGATGCAGGATGGCTACGGGCATATCGCCCTTTTGGATGTGGACGCGGACGCCGCCGCCGAGGCGGCAAAGCGCATTGATCCCACGGGAGAAACGGTGCTTCCCTTTGCCTGCGACGTCTCCGACGCGCAGTCGGTGGAGGACTGCTTTGAGAACATCGCCCGGACCTGCGGCCCGGTTCAGGTGCTGGTCAACAATGCCGGCATCACCAGGGACGGCATGTTTCACAAGATGACGCGCCAGCAGTGGGACCGCGTCATCGACGTCAACCTCTCGGGCATGTACAACACCTGCCGGGCCGTCATCGGCCCCATGCGCGAGCGGGCATACGGCAAAATCGTCAACCTCGCCTCCGTCTCCGCCTTCGGAAACGTCGGCCAGACCAACTACGGGGCATCCAAGGCGGGCGTCATCGGCTTCACCAAATGCCTGGCGCGGGAGAGCGCGCGAAAGAACATCACCGTCAACGCCGTTGCGCCCAGCTACGTCGATACGGAGATGCTGCGGGCCGTCCCGGAGGAGACGATGCGCCGCTTCATCGAGGCCATTCCCGCCCAAAGGCTTGCCAAACCCGAGGAGATCGCCTCGGTCGTGTCGTTTCTGTGCAGCGACGACTCCAGCTTCGTCAATGGCGAGTGCATCGTCGCCTCAGGCGGCTCGTATATGTGATGCCCATGATTACGACGCTATATAGCATCCTGGCAGGCGCAAGAAAGCACGGGAAGGCGGCCGCGCAGTTCAACGTATGGAACTGCGAGATGCTCTTTGGCGTGCTGGACGCGGTCGAGCGGCTGCAAATCCCGGCCATTCTGGCGACGGGCACGGCGTTTTTGCCCATGAGGGAGCTGATCCCCTTCGCCGCCATGATGCGGCGGGCGGCCCTGGACAGCGCCGTTGCCCTGGCCCTGCACCTGGATCACGCAAAATCGGTCTGCGAGGTGGCCGCCGCCCGCGACGCGGGCTTTACCTCGGCCATGATCGACGGCTCCGCGCTGCCGCTGGAGGGCAACATCGCCCTGACGCTCGCGGCCAGGCAGATTACCGGTCCGGCCGGGATGAGCCTGGAGGGAGAACTCGGCTATGTGGGCGCGGAGCTGGGCGCAGGCGGGGAAGACCTCGTTGCGACCCCGGCGTGCGACGCGGCGCGCTTCGCGGCCGAAACCGGCGTGGACGCGCTGGCCATCTCCATCGGAAATGCGCATGGTCTATACAAGCGCGAGCCCAAGCTGGACTTTGAGGCGCTGGAGGCGATTGCGGGCAAGGTCGATCTTCCCCTTGTGCTGCATGGAGGTTCCGGCATCCCGGACGATGACATCCGCAAAAGCATCCAAATGGGCGTGACGAAACTGAATTTTCACACGGAGCTCTGCCTCGCGGCATCATCCGCGGGCAGCAGCGGAAACTACCGCCACGACACCAGGGAGGCAAGATCGCGCATCGCCCAGAAGACGATGGAAAAGCTGTTGCTGGTTGAAAACGAAAAAACCGCGCGATAACGGAGAGGCAGCGCCCAACAGGCGCTGCCTCAGACTGTCAAAAAACCTTATGGGAGGTTCGGAGGGCCACAGGTCCGCAACCTCAATCGTCGCGGCGGACGCTG
>CALVKX010000031.1 GCA_944333375.1 uncultured Eubacteriales bacterium | reverse complement strand
TGAATCAGATCCAGAAACAGCATCCCGCGGCCCACATAGCGCTTGGCGATGGACACCACCAGGCGCAGGTTGGCCTCCGTCAGCTTCTGCTTGGCCTCCTCGTCGCCCTGCTCCATGCGCTGGGCAATCTCAATCTCCTCGTCGGCGGTCAAAAGGGGGACCTTGCCGATCTCCTTGAGATACATGCGCACGGGATCGTCGATGCTGATGCCCTCGGGCACGCTCAGGTCGATCTGCTCGGGCTCGATGAGCTCCTCGGGGGGGACGGGATCGAACTCGGCCACCACGTCCACGCCCATGCTCTCGAGCGTCTCGTAGATCTTGTTCATCTGGTCGGCGTCGATCTCCATCTCCATGAGCTGGTTGGCGACCTCGTCCCGGGTGACGGTGCCCTTGGTCTTGGCATCCTCGTATAGTTCGTTGAGCTTCACTTTCATCGCTTCGGGCGACTGATTCTGACTCAACTCCATCACTCCTTCATCTGCGCAGGGGGTCATTTCAGGTCAAGCAGCTTTTGCGTCAGGGCAAAGGCGCGGCGCGTTTCCGTTTCGCGTTCCTCGCCTTCCAGGGTAGGCAGTCGTTGCTCAATCGCATCCAGCGCCCTTTCCAGACGCTCCCGACGCAGCTTTTTGAGACAGTCGCGCGCCATGCGCATCAGGCCGTCGTCGTCCAGGTCGGTGTTGATGCTGAGGATGTCGCCCACGGCGGCGCGGCCCTGCTCGTCGCTTTGGCGCTCCATGAGCGAGGCGGCGCTTTCGCCCGCCAAAAGGCCTTCGCATAAAGAACGCAGCAGCGGGTCCTCAAATTCCTCGGGCGATACGCTGTCTTTTGGCAATCGCCCCGTGGCCAGCACCGCAAGCAGCGTCCTCGCGGTCCAGTCCACCCGGGAAGCCTCCCGGGCCTTTTTGGCAAACCCTTCGCGCCGGGGCGCCTCGGCGCGGACGGGCGCGAGGGAGACGCCCACCTGCTCGCGCAGCACCTCGCGGGAAAATCCGGTTTCCACCGACAGCCGCCTGAGGTGGTTTTCCAGCTCCACGGGCTCCTTCACGCTTCGCAGGATGCGCGCGCAGCCCTTGGCGTACTCGGTCCGGCCCTCCTCGGTGCTCAGGTCGTGCGCTTCCTTCTCGCGCAGCATGCGGTAGGTCACGGCGGAGATGGGCGAAAGCGCCTTGAAGGCCTCCACTCCCTCCTGGCGGATGAACTCGTCCGGGTCCAGCCCGCCGGGGAAGTCCAGCACGCGAACGGGGACGTTTTCAGCCTCCAGCACCTCCAGGCCGCGCAGGATGGCCTTCTGGCCGGCGCGGTCGCCGTCGTAGGCGATGTGCACCTCGGGGGCGAAGCGGTTAAGAAGCCGGGCCTGCTCGGGCGTGAGCGCCGTGCCCAGCGTGGCCGCCACGCCCTCGATGCCAAACTGCGAGAGGGCCACCACGTCCATATACCCCTCCACCAGGATCACCCGGGTCAGGCCCCTGGCCTTTCTGAGCAGGTTGGCCGCGAAGACGGTGTAACGCTTGTTGAAGGCCGGGGTATCGGAGGTGTTGAGGTACTTGGGCATCGCATCGCCCATGGCGCGGCCGCCGAAGCCCAGGACGTTGCCGTAGGCGTCGATGATGGGAAACATGGCGCGGTTTCGGAACATGTCAAAGGCGCGGCCGTCACGCCTGAGCATGAGCCCGGCCTGGACCAGCTCCTCCTCGGTGAAGCCCTCCCTGAGCAGCTCCTTTCCCACCTGCGATGAGGGAGGGGCAGCCCCGATGCCGAAGCGGCGGATGACCGCATCCGAGAGGCCGCGGCCCTGAAGGTAGTGCAGGATGCCGGCGCCCTCGGGCTGCCAGAGCAGCTCGTGATACCGCCGCGCCGCGGCCCGGTTGGCCAGGTAGATGCGCTCCTTGAGGGAGCGGCGCTTCTCGTAGGCCGGGTCGTTTTGCATCTCGGGCAGGGGCATGTGGAGCTGGTCGGCCAGAAAGGCGACCGCCTCCGGGAAGGAGAGGCGCTCGATATCCATGATAAACTGGATCACGCTGCCCCCCGCCTTGCAGCCGAAGCAGTGGTAGACCTGCTTTTGCTCATCGACGGAAAAGGAGGGCGCCGTTTCGTTGTGAAACGGGCACAGACCAACATATCTATGCCCGTTCTTCTTCAGCGTCACATACGAGCCGATCACCTTGACGATGTCGGCGCGCGCCCTGAGCTCGTCCAACCATTGCGGGGGGTACCTTCCGGCCATTCGTTCCTTCACCCACTCCTATTCATTCGCCGCGGCGGTTGAGATTCCTGCCGGGCGTTCAACAATTTCCGACAATTCCGGGCATCGCGGCTCATCGCCTGGCGAACGCGCAGGGCACGAAGATTTCCGTAAACTGCTCGATGGCGTAGCGGTCGGTCATGCAGGCCACATAGTCGCACACGGCGCGCTGGGCGCCCTCGGTGAAGCTGATCTCCAGATACTCGGCGGGGAGCTGCTCGGGATGGGCCAGGTAGTGCTCATAGAGCGCCGTGAGGATGTAGTCGCAGCGCTCCTCCTCCTTTTTGCGCCATTCGTCGTGATAGACGTACTCAAAGAGAAAGGCGCGCAGCTCGTCGCTGGCCTGGCGCACCTCCTCGGACATCCGCACGAACGGCTGGTCCGTGGAGACGGCCACGATGTCGCGGATCATGGTGTCGATGCGCTCGCCGTGCGTCCTTCCCAGCACGGCCAGGCAGCGGCGGGGAAGCTCGAAGGGCTTGAGGATGCCGCCGCGGATGGCGTCGTCGATGTCATGGTTGATGTAGGCGATGCGGTCGGCGCGCCGCACGCACCAGCCCTCCAGCGTGGCGGGTTCGCCCTTGCCGGAGTGGTTTCGGATGCCGTCGAGCGTCTCCGCGCACAGGTTGAGGCCCTGCCCCTCGTGCTCCAGGCGCTCGGCTACCCGCAGGCTCTGCTCGTTGTGCCGGAATCCTCCCGGCAGGAGCTTGTCCAGCGTGTTTTCCCCGATGTGCCCAAAGGGCGTGTGGCCCAGATCGTGCCCCAGGGCGATGGCCTCGGCCAGGTCCTCGTTGAGGCGCAGGCTCCGCGCCAGCGTGCGCGCCACCTGCGATACCTCCAGCGTGTGGGTCAGGCGGGTGCGGTAATGATCCCCCATGGGGGTGAGAAAGACCTGCGTCTTGTATTTCAGCCTCCGAAAGCTCTTGCAGTGAATGATGCGGTCACGGTCCCGCTGATAGCAGGTGCGCAGCTCACACTGGGAAATCGGCGCGGCGCGCCCCGCGCTTTTGGAGGACAGGGCGGCATACGGAGAGAGGCGGCTTTCCTCGTCCCGCTCCTGGCGCTCGCGGATGGTCATGCCAGTTCCCCCTTTCATCCTTTGTAAAAAATGGAACCCTGCTGTAATATACGGTGCCCATCGCCCGGACTCCTGCTTTGTCTTGACCTGGCGGCGCGAAAAGGCTATGATAAGGAGAACAATGATCTTTTGGGAAGGTGTCCTATGGCGTATCAGGCATTGTACCGCAAATGGCGGCCCCAGACCTTCGAGCAGGTGCTGGGCCAGACGGCGACGGTGAGGACCCTCCGGCGGCAGGTGGAGGAAGGGCGGGTGGCGCATGCCTACCTGTTCTGCGGCTGCCGGGGAACGGGCAAGACGTCCATGGCAAAGCTCATGAGCCGCGCCATCAACTGCCTCCACCCGGACCACGGGGACCCCTGCGGCCAGTGCGAGGCGTGCAGGGCGATCCTGAGCGAAACGACCATGGACGTGCTGGAATTGGACGCCGCCAGCAACAACAGCGTCGACAACATCCGCGAGCTGCTCGAGCAGGTGCGCTATCCGGCGCAGCTTGGGCGCTACAAGGTCTATATCATCGACGAGGTGCACATGCTCTCCACCGCGGCTTTCAACGCGCTTTTAAAGACGCTGGAGGAGCCGCCGGCGCACGTGGTGTTCATCCTGGCCACCACCGAGCCGCAAAAGCTCCCCGCGACCATCCTTTCGCGCGTGCAGCGCTACGATTTCGGGCGCATCCCGTCGGAATTGATGGTCAGCCGCATGCGTCAGGCGCTGGAGGAGCTGGGAATCGAGGCCGAGGACGAGGCGCTTGCCATCGTGGCTCGCGCCGCCGAAGGCGCCATGCGCGACGCCTTCAGCATCCTGGACATGTGCGTGGCGGGCGCGGAGGACGGCAGGATCACCGCCGCGCTCACGCGGGAGCTGCTGGGAACGAGCGACAGGGAATTTTTGTTTTCCTTTTTTGACCTCCTTTCCGCGCGGGACGAGGGCGGCGTGATGCAAAAGGTGGACGAGCTGATGCGCTCGGGCCGCGAGCCGCAGGTATTTTTAAGGGAACTGAGCGCGCATTGCCGCGCGCTTCTGACTGTCAGGGCCGTGCCCCGGGACGCGGATGCGATCCTGGATGTGACAAAGGAGGAGGAAGCGCGCTGCCGGGCGCAGGCGGAGGGCTTTTCCCAGGCGCGGCTCATGAGGATGCTGGACCTGTTCATGCGCGCCGAGGGCGAGCTGCGCTTCGCTTCCACCCCGCGCATCGCACTGGAGAGCGCCGCCCTGCACGCCTGCGAGCCTCCGATGGAGGAAAGCGCCGCGGCGCTGCTGGAGCGCATCGCGGAGCTGGAGGCGCGTCTGAAGCGGCTGGAGGCGGCCCCGCCCGCCCCCGTACCCGCGGCGGCGCCTGCGCCTGCCGCCGTGTCCTCTGCCCCCGCGCCCAAGGCCGCCCCCAAAAAGGCCGCGCCGCCGCAGGATGAGAAAGCCATCTGGGACAGGGCGATGCAGGATCTGGCCAAAAACGAGCCGCCGCTGTACGGACTTTTGAAGAAGGAGCGCTTCATCGGCGCGAAGGGGACGGTGTTCCGGGTGCTCATCCCGGCCGCGAAAAAGGAATTCAGCTATGTGCGCCTCAACCAGCCGGCGCGCCGGGATCGCGTCTCCAGGGCGCTGAGTGAGGCGGCGGGCAGGGAGCTTACCTTTGAGGCGGTGCTTGAGCAGGACGGGGAGGACAAGCGCATGGAGAGCGTGCGCGAGGAGGCGCAGCGCAGCCTGATTGAGGCCTTTGGCCGCGACCTCGTGCAGATCGACGAAGGGGAAAAGCCGTGAAGAAATCCTTTGCGCGGGCGCGCCGCCGCTCGGAGGGCATCGCCTACAAGCATGATCTGGGTCAGCATTTTCTCTACGACGAGGCGCTTTTGCGCTCGCTGGTGGCCGCCACGGGCGTGGGGCCCGGGGACGGGGTGCTGGAGATCGGCCCCGGCGCGGGCACGTTGACCAAATGCCTGTGCGAGGCGGCGGGCCGCGTGATCGCCGTGGAGGTGGACCGGGCCGTCCTGCCCTTCCTGCGCGCGGCGACCGAGGGCTATGACAACCTCATCGTGGCGGAGGGAGACGTGCGCAGGATCGACCTGCACGAGCTGTGCCGCCCGCTGGGCGACGGGTTTTACGTGATCGCAAACATCCCCTACAACATCACAACCCCCATTCTGGACCTGCTCTGGGACGGCGGCCTGCCCATCCGGCAGATCTCCGTCATGGTGCAAAGGGAGGTCGCCGACAAGCTGCTCGCCGCGCCCTCCACACCCGCCTACGGCCCTGCGAGCGTGCGTTGCCAGTACCTCACCGTGCCGCGTCTGGTGCAGGTCGTGCCGGCGGCGGCCTTCACCCCGCCGCCGAAGGTGGACAGCGCCTTTGTGCGCATGGACATGCGCGCGGAGCCGCCCGCCCCCGTAAGCGACGAGGCGCTTTTGTGGCGGATGATCCGCGCGGGCTTTGGCATGCGCCGAAAGACGCTGGTAAACGCGCTGCGGGGCGTCGTGCCGCAGGAGCGGCTTACCGAGGCGCTGGCGGGCGTCGGCCTTCCCGCGGCGGTGCGGGGCGAGGCGCTTTCGGTGGAGGCGTGGATCACTTTGGCCAACGCCTGCGCCCGTCCGCAGGACCTTACGCCTGCCGCGCCGCGCGCAGCTTGCAGGCGGCAAACAGAATAAGACATACCGCCGCCGGGATGGGATAGACCCGCTGGCCCGTCAGCAGCGCCAGCGCGCTCAGCCCCATGCCGTACCAGAAGTAGCGCCTCGCCCGCGAGGCGTCCAGCACGACGCCCAGCCAGTCTCTGGGACTGGCGCGGGCTTTCTTTTTGCTTCTGAGGCGGCTGAGGTCCTCGTCCGTGGCCGGGCTGCACAGGCCCGCGAGGTCGATCATGGCCTGGCGGTCGATGACGCGGATGGGCGGCTCGGACTGCGCGGCGTAGGACAGCGCCTCGCGCGAGGCGGGCGCGGTCAGGCACAGGATGAGGGACTCGGCCTTGAGCGCGCGCATCTCCCGCGCCGCCTCCACCACCTGCTGCACCGTCACCGGCACGCTCTCGTGCTGGGCGATCAGCCGCACGAGCACGGGCTTTTCCTCCAGCGTTCCCACCACGCCCCAGTCCAGCGTCCGCTGCATGCACACCGGCGCGCGCGGGCATATCCACAGCGCGGCCTGAAACGCCGCGTGCCGGGGCGGCATGAGCAACAGCCGGGACAGCGCCAGTTCGCCGCCGATGATACGGCGCATCTGCTTTTCCCGCTTCTGCGTGCTCCTTTTGCCGAACTGCCTCGCGCACAGCCACAGCAGCCCGCCCAGCGCGATTCCGGCCGTCAGGGCGCTGAGACGCGCGCCCCAGAGATACACGAACCACCCCACCCCGAGGCCGCAGGCGACCAGCGCGCGCATGAGGCGGTCCGAGACGCCGGCCAGGGGCGTCTTGGGCTTGTACTTTTGCATGCCTGTCCCTCCTTCGCAAAGGAGTATTCCCATTTTTGTGCATTTCCTATCACAGAGCGGGTTGCGGGATGCAAAAAGTGCAAAAGATATTGACGGGGCTGTCCCGGTTTTGTATACTAACAGAAAAGGGAAGCAGGCGCTTCCGTTCGCGTCGGAGAGTAAACGATTTCGTCCGGAGGGACAGAAAAACGGAGGGAGATTCCATGAACCCCAGGGAATTGTGCTCCATGGTGGACCACACGCTGCTTAAACAGACCGCCACATGGGAGGAGATCAGGGACCTCGTGGATGAGGCGATCGCTTACGGCACCGCTTCCGTCTGCATCCCGCCGTGCTATGTGGCGGCCGCGCACGAATACGCCGGAGACAGGATGACGATCTGCACCGTCGTGGGCTTTCCCAACGGCAACATGACGCCCGCCTCCAAGGAGTTTGAAACCCGCGAGGCCATCGCCAACGGGGCCGAGGAGATCGACATGGTCATCAATATCGGCATGCTCAAGGCGGGCGAGGTCGAGTATGTGGCCGACGAGATCCGCCGCCTGAAGGCCGCCGTGGGGGACCGGGTGCTCAAGGTCATCATCGAGACGTGCCTGCTGACCGAGGCGGAGAAGATCACCATGTGCCGCGTGGTCACCGATGCGGGCGCGGACTTTATCAAGACCTCCACCGGCTTTTCCACCGGCGGGGCGACGTTTGAGGACATCGCGCTTTTCAAAAAGCACGTGGGCCCGGGCGTGAGGATCAAGGCTGCCGGCGGCATCTCGTCGCTGGAGGACGCGGAGCGCTTCGTGGCCCTGGGGGCCACCCGCCTGGGCACCAGCCGCATCATCAAGCTCTTGGAAGCGCAGCGCGACGAGGCCTAGGCCCGGCGCTGGAACACGAGGAGGATTGTGGATATGCTAAGAGGGATTCCTGATATCATCGGTTCCGACCTGCTCAAGGCGCTGGCGGATACGGGGCACGGCGACCTGATCGCCATCGTGGACCATTTCTATCCGCCCGTCACCAAGGCCCCGCACGCCGTGAGTATTCAGGCCAAGGGCTGCGGCGCGGCGCAGATGCTCGACGCCATTCTCAAGCTGGTCCCCCTGGACGTGGATTTTGAGAAATACCCCATCCAGTACATGATCCCCGACGCCGATTCCGGCGTGACGATGGAGAATTCGCCCGTATGGGAGGGCGTGAAGAAGGCCGTCGTGGACAACGGCTATGACGTCTCCTGCGTGGGCGAGATTGAGCGCACCCGCTTCTACGAGAAGGCCGGGCGCGCCTATGTAACCGTTTGCACGAGCGAGACCAAGCCCTACGGGTGCATCATTTTGCAAAAGGGCGTCATGTGACCCTGAAAGGCGGGACGGCGCGGGCGGCCCTCGGGCCCCGCGCCTTTTTCTGTCCGCGGGCGTGGGATTTGGTATGGTCAGCGGCGTTTTTTTCCTGTATAATGGACGGGTAATCTGGGAAGGGAGGCGCGGCCGTGCCAAAGGAGCGCATCGGCATCATGGGGGGGAGCTTCAATCCCATCCATGACAGGCATATCGAAATCGCCGCCTGTGCCAGGCGGGAAGAAAAGCTGGACAGGGTCATTTTCCTGCCAACGGGCAACCCGCCGCACAAACACGGAGGCCTGGCGGACGCGGAATACCGCTTTGAGATGACCCGGCTGGCGGTCAGCGGGATTCCGGGCTTTACGGCCTCGCGCATGGAGATCGACCGCGAGGGCGTCATCTATACCGTTGACACCCTGACCCGGCTGCAAAAGCAGATGCCCGGCGCGGATCTGTTTTACCTCATCGGGGAGGACACGCTCTTTGACCTGCCCAACTGGCGACGGCCCGACAAGGTCTTTACCCTCTGCCGTTTTCTGGTGTGCAGCCGGGAAACGGCGTCACTGGCGGAGGACCCCCGCGTGCGTGCCCTGGAGGAGCGGGGCGCCCGCTTCACCTTCCTGACGTTGCCGCCCAGCCCCCTTTCCGCAACCAGGCTTCGTCAGGCGCTCGCCCGGGGCGAAACGCCCGAGGGCATCCGGCCGCAGGTGATGGAATACATCCGCGTCATGGGGCTCTACGGCCGCAGCGAAAGCCCGCAGGGGGCGGCGCAGTGGTATCCGCGCCTCAGGCAGACGCTCTCGGACAAGCGTCTGGTGCACTCCCTGCTGGTAGCCGCTACGGCGCGCGAGCTGGCCAGCCTGCACGGGGTGAGCGTCGAACAGGCCGCGATGGCGGGGCTCATGCACGACTGCGCCAAATGCATGCCGCTGGCGCAGCAGCAGCGCATCGCGCGGGAAAGCCGGCTGCTGGTGGATAAGGAGACGCTACAGAGCGAAAACCTTCTGCACGGGCCGGTAGGCGCGGTGGTGGCCGAGCGGGATTTCGGCATCCGCGACCCCAATGTGCTCTCGGCCATCCGCTGCCATACCACGGGCAAGGTCGGCATGCTGCCGCTGGACATGATCGTATTTCTGGCCGACAAGATCGAGCCGTCGCGCCGCAGCTATCCGGCGCTGGAGGAGGTGCGTCGGCTGGCCCGGGAGGACCTGGTGGCGGCCATGCGCTACTCGCTGGAGAGCACGCTGGCCTATGTGCGCTCACAAAAGACCTCCCCGCACCCGCTGACCCAGCGCGTGGCGGAGTGGCTGGGGCGCATCGATACGAATCACAGCCATGAAAATCCATAACAGAAAAAGGAGCGAAACGCATGAACGAGCTGATTGAGAAGATCGCATCGATCCTCTATGAGAAAAAGGCGCAGGATATCGTGGCGCTGGACGTTTCGGGCATGACGGTCATCACCGACGGCATGGTGATCGCCAGCGGCCGCAGCGCGCTGCAGGTAAAGACCCTCGCCGACGAGGTGGAGGACCGCCTGAGTGAGAGCGGCATATCGCCGCTTCGCAAGGAGGGGCAGCAGGAGGGGCGCTGGGTGGTGCTGGATTACGGCTCGGTGCTCGTGCATATTTTCCATACGCAGGAGCGGGAATTCTATCAGCTGGAACGGCTTTGGGAAAGCGGCGAAAACCGTATCGCGCTGCCCTTTGAGGCGGTTGAGGACTGAGGCTGCTTTTCGGCAATCATTCAGCGCATGTTCATGCACCGTTCACCTGAGGGGGGTACCTTGATAACGGCGTGATGCACCGCTATGGAGGAGGTTGCGCAATGAACAGAAAGCGCACGATTGTGATCGCCGCAGCGGCGCTGGCGGCCCTGGCTGTCGCACTGGGAATTTCGGCCATTCTGGATGGCCGGTGGACCGTTGCCGGAGAGCCGGCGGCGCTGGGCAACGGAATGTTGGATATGGTGCTCATCGATATTGAGGATCAGGACGCGGCGACCCATTATCATGTGGATGCGCTGGGCGTATATGTGCTGGCAGTGGATCAGGAGAGTCAGGTCTATGCCGCGGGCGTGCGGTCGGGGGACCGCATCGTCAGCGCCAACGGAATCCCGGTGAGTTCCACGGGCGAGTTCGGCATGCTGCGGGCTGGCCTGGATGCGTCCGGGGAGCTGGAGATGGTGCTTGAGCGAAGCCAGGAGGAAGAGAGCTTTACGGTGACGCTCGTTGATGATGCCCAATGAGAGAACGGCGGGGGAGGGACTTGTGAATGAAGCTGCTGGTGGTGGACGACGAGAAGATGATCCGCCAGATGATCGCCAAGTACGCGGTCTTTGAGGGCTATGAGGTCGCGGAGGCGGAAAACGGCATGCAGGCGGTCGAAATGGCGCGCGCAGGCGGCTACAGCCTGGTTATCATGGACATCATGATGCCGGAACTCGACGGGTTTTCCGCGGCACGGGAGATTCGCAAGACCAGCGATATACCCATCATCTTTCTCTCCGCACGCGGGGAGGAATACGATAAGATCCATGGCTTTGAATTGGGCGTGGACGACTATGTGGTCAAACCCTTCTCCCCCCGGGAGCTGATGATGCGGGTGGGCGCGGTGCTCAGGCGCGCCCAGCCCTCGGGTGCGGGCAATGTCCACGAAACCGTGACGGTTGAAAACATGGTGGTGGACTTCACCGCCCGGCAGGTCACCATCGACGGCTACGAGGTCGAGCTCTCGCCCAAGGAATACGACCTGCTGTTTTTTATGGTGAAAAACCGCGGCATCGCCCTCACGCGCGACCGGCTCATCAGCGAGGTCTGGGGCTATGATTTCTTTGGCGACGACCGAACGCTCGATACGCATATCAAGCTGCTGCGCAAGCAGCTGGGCGACTATGCACGCTACATCACAACGCTGCGAGGGGTGGGATACCGCTTTGAAAAGGACGAAAACGGCGGCCCTGCCAGATAGCGTACGTCATTCCTCGCTGTGGGAGCGCTTTTTGCGCCTAAAGCGCTCCATGGGAATCAGAAGCCGGATCTTTTTGTATTTTCTGGCGTTTACGGCGCTGCTTCTGATGCTTTTGTGGCTGTTTCAGATCGTGCTGCTGGACGATTTCTACCGCCTGCAAAAGACGGACGCGCTCAAGACCTCCTCCCTGAGCATCGTGCAGAACATCAACAACGAAAACCTCTCGGCGCTGGTGGACCGCATCGCGGAGGAAAACAACGTCTGCATCCTCGTCACCTCCTCCGATATGGAGGAGATCGCCTCGGCAGACGTGTCGCCCGGCTGCGTCCTGCACCATATGAACCCGCGTGACCTGCAAAAGTTTGCCGACGGCCTGGAGGACGACGGCATCATGGTCACGACCTTTCCCATGATGGGCTTTCGCAATCGGCTTTATGACGAAAAGAAGTTCCTGGGCCGCGTCCCGCCAAGCGACGACGGCGAGACGCGCAGCATGATTACCGCCCAGCAGGCCCTCATGGCCGATGGCAGCACGGCCTATGTGTTTTTAAATGCGATGGTCACGCCCGTGACCGCGACGGTCCAGACCATCCGAAACGAGCTGTATGTCATCACGGCGATTCTGATCTTGCTGTCTTTCCTGATATCCCTCGTGCTCTCCCGCCGCATCACCCAGCCGCTGGTGGAGACCACGACGGCGGCCGGGGCGCTCAGCCATGGGGAATACACGCCCGTGGAAAACGTGGGCTACCGCGAGATCGCCCAGCTCAACGCGCAGCTGGTCCAGACGGCGCGCGACCTCAGGCGCGTGGAGGAGATGCAGCAGGAGCTCATCGCCAACATCAGCCATGACCTGCGTACCCCGCTGACGCTGATTGAGGGCTATGCCGAGGTCATGCGGGACCTGCCCGGGGAGAACACGCCGGAGAACATGCAGGTCATCATCGACGAAACCAGGCGCCTGAGCACGCTGGTCAGCGCCGTCTTGGAGCTGAACGCCGCCCGGCGCGAGGGAGACGAGCAGAAGGTGGCCTGCTTTAACCTGACGCAGACGGTGCGCGGCATCATGACGCGCTACGCCAAGCTCACGGAGCAGGACGGCTATCATATCGTCTTTGAGCCCCAGGAGGAGGCGTGGGTGAACGCCGATGAGGTGCAGGCCCAGCAGGTCATCTACAACCTCATCAACAACGCGCTCACCTACACCGGCCCCGACAGGCGGGTCATCATCACCCAGCGGGTCGAGGGGGAGAAGGTGCGCATCTGCGTTGCCGATACGGGCGAGGGAATCGCCCCGGAAGACCTGCCCTACATCTGGAGCCGCTACTATCGCGGCGGAAAGCCGCACAAGCGCGCGACCGTGGGAAGCGGGCTGGGGCTGAGCATCGTCAAGGGCATCCTGGACCGCCGCGGCCTGAGCTACGGCGTGGAGAGCGAGCAGGGCAAGGGAAGCACCTTCTGGTTTGAGATGCCCCTGGCGTCGGAAACGGGAGAAAAGCCGCAAAAAAACCGGGAGTGAAGAACGGGCCTTCACTCCCGGTTTTTTTGTTTTACCATTGCCAGACGGACGCGAAAATGATGGAAAGCAGCATCAGTCCGGCCAGTGAAAGGCTGACGATGCGCACCATCGACGCCCTTGCATCTCTTTTGCGCTTTGCCTGAGCAGCCATGGCGTTCCCTCCCGCTTAGATCGCTACGCCCGAGAGTATACCACAACCGCGCCCAAGGGGCAAGCCCATCGGCGTCAAAAGCGGCCGCCCGGGCCGCAAGTTTACTGAAAGTTCACAGAACAGCCGTATTTTGGCCGGGCACGCGCCTTGCAACTTCTCTGCCGGGGATGTATAATGCTTAGGTATGTTGCGGAGGTGTGCGCCATGGAGGAGATCCGTCTGGGGGACAGGGTCAGGATGCGCAAAACGCATCCCTGCGGAAGTGACGAATGGACGGTCATCCGCATCGGCGCCGATATTAAAATCAAATGTCTCGGCTGTGGCCGCATCGTGATGATGGAGCGCGCGGATTTTGTCAAGCGCCGCAAAAAGGTGCTTGAGCAGGGACCCGTGCCGGAGGCGGAGACGCTTCGCGCCATGTCGGAACATTCCTAAGGAGGTCTTTACCCATGGAGGTCAAGGAAGAACAGATGACACAGGTCGAGGGCGCCGCTACCGGCAAACCCGGAAAGGAAAAAAAGCCGGTCAACGTCAAAAAGGAGATCCTGAGCTGGATTCTGACCATTGCGGTGGCGGTGGCGGCGGCGCTTTTGATCCGCACGTTTCTCTTTGAACCCATCCGCGTGGATGGCGAGAGCATGTGCGACACCCTGCAAAACGGCGAGATCATGCTGGTGACCAAGCCGGAGTACCTGACCGGCGACCCGCAGCG
>CALVKX010000030.1 GCA_944333375.1 uncultured Eubacteriales bacterium | reverse complement strand
ACGCCCGACGAGATCGCCAAGGTGATGAACATCAGCGAAAGCAAGGTGCGCGAGATCATCAAGATCGCGCAGGAGCCGGTGTCGCTGGAGACGCCCATCGGCGAGGAGGAGGACAGCCATCTGGGCGACTTCATCCCCGACGACGACGCGCCCGCGCCCGCCGAGGCCGCCAGCTTCACGCTGATGAAGGAGCAGCTTCTCGACGTTCTGGACACCCTCACCCCGCGTGAGGAAAAGGTGCTCCGCCTGCGCTTCGGCCTGGACGACGGCCATCAGCGCACGCTGGAGGAGGTGGGCCGCGAGTTCAAGGTGACCCGCGAGCGCATCCGTCAGATCGAAGCCAAGGCGCTGCGCAAGCTGCGCCATCCCAGCCGCTCCAAGAAGCTCAAGGACTACCTTGACTGACCGGGTTCTTCGCCGCGCGCCCATGCTGGACGGGCGGCTTTCCGCCGCCATGGCGCTGGGAGCGGGCACGCGGGTGTTTGCCGACATCGGCGCGGACCACGGCCGGCTGAGCGCGGCGCTCCTGCTCGGCGGCGCCGGCCATGGGCTGGTCAGCGACGTGAGCGCGGCGGCGCTGGAAAAGGCCCGGCGGCGGCTTTGCGCCCTGGGGCTGGAGGACCGCGCCACCTTCGCGGTGGCCGACGGCCTGGACGCCCTGAGCGCGCTGGAAGGGCCGCCTCCCGACACGATCTTCGTGCTGGGCATGGGCGGTGGGACGGTGTGCGGCATCCTGAAAAGGGGCTGCCATCGCCTGTGCGGCGCGTCGCTGGTTCTGGGCGCGCAGACCGATTTGCCCATGGTGCGCCGGGCGGTATCGGACATCGGCTACCGCATCCGGCGCGAGCAGATCGCCCCGGCCGGCGGGCGGGATTACGTGCTGATGCGCTGCGGCGTGGCCAGGCCGGACGAGGCCGCCTATACGGAGGAGGAGCTTTGGCTCGGACCCGTGCTCCTCAGGGAGCGGCCCGCGCAATGGCGGCGCACGCTGGAGCGTCGCGAGCGGATTTTGCAGCAGGAGATCTCGGCCATGCAAAGGGCCGATCTGGAGAAGGACAAGGCGCGGCTGGCGCTGAGCCGGCGCGAGCTGGGCTATGTGGCCCGGGCGCTGGAAGCGGAAGGGAAAGGGGACGGTGTGCCATGAAAATCAGGGATGTGCTGAGCTGGCTTGACGCGCTGGCGCCCTTTGAGAGCGCGGAGGACTTCGACAACGTGGGCCTGCTGATGGGCGACGAAAACGCCGCGGTGCGCGGTGTGACGTTCGGCATGGACGTGACGGAGGCGCTTGTGGACGAGGCGCTCTCCCACGGGGACGGGCTGATCGTGACCCATCACCCGTTCATTTTTCACGCGCTCAAGCGCATAGACTATACGGGGCCGCAGGGCCGCGCGCTTTTGAAGATCGCCCGGGGCGGGCTGGGCGTCATCGCCGCCCACACCAACTGGGACAAGGCGCCCGGCGGCGTGGGCGACAGCCTGGCCGCGGCGCTGGGCCTTTCGGACGTCTCCGCGCCGGACGAGTACATCCGGCTGGGCACGCTGCCCGCGCCGCTCAGCCCGGGCGAGCTGGGCGCGCTGATCCGCCGCGCCCTGCACATCGACGCGCGCTGTTATCCCGCCTCCGATTCCCCCATCAGCCGCGTGGCCGTGGCGGGCGGCGCCTACGGGGAGGGCTATGCGCTGGCCGTCTCCAGCGGCGCGCAGGCCTTCGTGGTGGGCGAGGTGCGCCATCACGAGCTTTTGGACGCCTGCGCGCGCGGGCTCACGGTCTACGACGCGGGGCACTTCCCCACCGAGCTCCCGGGCGTGATGTCCCTGTATGAACGCTTTCTGGCGGATGCGACCCGGGCCGGCTGGCCCGTCAAGGCCCATCTGCATTTTCAGCCCCCCTACGCGGGCGCGTTTCTGGCCCCCTGAGGGCCTTCCCGACGAACCACAAGGAGGTACGCATGGAACAGACAGAACTGTTGTGGCAGTATCAGCAGGCCGACATGGCCGCCGACGCCTTTGAATCGGAGATCAAGCGAAGCCCCAACCGCATCGCCTTGAAAAAGAACCGGGAGTTTCTCGTCGAGCAGCAAAACGCCGTCAAGCGCATGGAGCAGGAAGTGGCCGAGATGCTCGACCGGGTGGACGTCATCAAGGTAGCCATCTCCCGCATGGAGGAGCAGCTCGCCGCCCTCAAAAAGCGCATGGACGCGACCCCGCCCACCGATCTCAAGCAGGCGCAGGACATGAGCCGCGACGCGCAGAAGCTGCTGTCCGACCTGAGCGACTACGAGCAGGAGATGAAGCGCATCCAGAAGGACGCGGCCGACCGCGACCGGCTGGAGAAGGAGATCCGCATCAAATACGCCAAGGTCAAGGCCGAGTACGATAAGCAGAAGGTGGCCTACGAAGCCGAGTACAAGGAGCAGATGGCCCAGCTCGAGCAAAAGCGCGCGCAGGCGCAGGCCAGGGCGCGGGATATCGACCCGGCGCTTCTGGAAAAGTACAGCGTCATCAAAAAGCACTGCATCCCCCCGGTCGCGCGCCTCTACGGCGACCAGTGCGGCGGCTGCAACATGAGCCTGCCGCAGGTGACGCTGCGCAAGTTTAAAAACGACGCCAAATACATCGAATGTGAAAACTGCGGCCGTCTGATTATTCAGTGAGCCGCGTGTGATTTCCGGGGCCGCCGGGGTGTCCGGCGGCCCCGGCGCGCTTTTTTTGAAAGGAGGGGCCGGCATGAACATGGTGGAGATCATTGAAAAAAAGAAGCTGGGCAAGGCGCTTTCCGAGGAGGAGATCGTCTGTTTTGTCAGGGGCGCGGCGGACGGCAGCATCCCCGATTATCAGCTCGCGGCGCTTCTCATGGCCATCCGCCTCAACGGCATGACCCGTGAGGAGACGGTGGCGCTGACCCTGGCTATGGCCCATTCCGGCGACATCTGCGACCTGTCCTCCATCCCGGGCATCCCGGTGGACAAGCACTCCACCGGCGGCGTGGGCGACACCACGACGCTCATCCTGGCTCCGCTGGTGGCCGCCTGCGGCGTGCCGGTGGCCAAGATGAGCGGCCGCGGGCTTGGGCATACGGGCGGGACGCTGGACAAGCTGGAGAGCATCCCGGGCATGCGGGTGGACCTGAGCGAAGAGGCGTTTCTCTCGCAGGTGCGAAAGATCGGCGTGGCTGTGATCGGCCAGACCAAAAACCTCGCCCCCGCCGACAAGGCGCTCTACGCGCTGCGCGACGTGACGGCCACCGTGGACAGCCTGCCGCTGATCGCCTCCAGCATCGTCAGCAAGAAGCTGGCCAGCGGCGCGCAGGGCGTGGTGCTGGACGTCAAGACCGGCGCCGGAGCGCTGATGCACACCACGGAAGCGAGCATCGAGCTTGCCCAGACCATGGTGCGCATCGGCTGCGACGCGGGCCGGCGCATGATGGCGCTGGTCACCGACATGGGCGAGCCGCTGGGCAGCCATGTGGGCAACGCCCTGGAGGTCAAGGAGGCCATCGACGCGCTTTCGGGCCGGGTGCAGGGACCGCTTCTGGAGGTGTCGCTGGAGCTGGGCGCGCGCATGCTGATGCTCGCGGACGCCGCGGCGGATCTGTCGGAGGCCCGGCAAAAGCTCATGGACGCGCTGGAGAGCGGACGCGGGCTGGAGCGCCTGCGCGCCATGATCGCGGCGCAGGGCGGCGATCCCGCCTGCTGCGACGACGTGACCCGTCTCCCGCAGGCCCCGGTGATCCGGGATGTGCCCGCGGCCGCCGCCGGCTATGTGCAGCGCATGGACACGGTGGGCCTTGGCAGCGCGGCGCAGGCCATGGGCGCGGGCCGCAGGGTCAAGACCGACGCGATCGACCCCGCGGTGGGCTTTGTGATGCGCCGCCGCATCGGGGAACGGGTAGAGGCGGGCGAGGCGCTGGCCACCGTCCACGCCCGCGACGAGGCCTCGGCGCAGGCGGCGTCGGAGGCCATCGCGCGCTGCGTCGTCATCGGGCCGGAGCCGGCCGCGCCCTGCAAGCTGATTCATGCCATCGTGACCTGCGACGCCGTAGAGCGGCTGTAGCCAAATAAAGGTTGAGTCCGCGCCGGTTTGGGCGTATAATGGGCGTGTCCCGCGCAGCTCGGGGCACGCCTGTTTTGGCAGGCCGGAATTCCAGAAGGAGGGATCCCATGTCCTTTTCCGTCAACGACCCGTTTCTCTATCTTCTTTCTGCCATCATCGTCGCCTTCGTCATCGCGCAGTCGGTCTTTTTCCTCGTCAAGGCGTCCCGCCGTGCCCGGCAGATGGGCATCGCCACCGCCACCGTGCGAAAGACCATCCTCTCCAGCGCCCTGTTTTCCATCGCGCCGGCCATCTCCATTCTGGTGGGCGTGATTACGCTGAGCAACTTCATCGGCCTGCCGTTCCCGTGGCTGAGGCTGAGCGTGCTGGGCGCCGTCACCTACGAGCTCCCCGCCGCCACCATCGCCGCGGGCACCATGGGCGCCTCGGTCAAGGAGACCATCACCGACCCGCAGGTGTTCTCCGCCATCGCCTGGACGATGACGCTGGGCATCATCTCGGGGATCGTGCTGGTGCTCTTCGGCCTCAAGCGCATCTGCCGCGGCATGCGCTCCATCACCGGCAAGGACAAGCGCTGGGGCGAAATCGTGATGGACAGCCTGTTCCTTGGCATGGTGAGCGCCTTTGTGGGCATGCTCTTTGCCGATATCCGCTCGGGGCTTCCGGGCTTCATCCCCATCGCAGTGGCGCTGGTATCGGCGCTGATGATGGGGATTTGCGGCGTGCTCATCAAGGTCTGCAAGATGAGCTGGCTGGAACAGTACGCGCTGCCGCTGTGCATGCTGTGCGCCATGGCGCTGAGCATCCCGCTGACGGCGCTGATGGCGTAAGGAGGGCCAAGCGATGAAAAACGATCAGAACATCTCCGTATACGAGCAGAGCGTCCACGTCTACGGCCGCATCTGGACGGGCATGGCCCTGATTCTGATGATCCTCACCCCCGTGGCCATCTGCTGCTACTACAGCGCCTGGCCCCCGCTGACGGCCGTGCTCAAGTCGCTTCTGGGCGTGGCGCCCATGTACTGGACGGTGGGCATCATCGAGGTCTTCACCTTCGTTCCCATGCTGGGCACGGGCGGCTCATACCTTGGCTTTGTGACCGGCAACCTGACCAACCTCAAGGTTCCCTGCGCACTCAACGCCATGGAGGCCGCCAAAGTCAGGCCCGGCAGCGAGGAGGGCGAGGTCATCTCCACCATCGCCATCGCCTCCAGCTCCATCGTGACCACGCTGGTCATCGCCCTGGGCGTGCTGGGGCTGGGCTTCCTGCGGCCGGTTCTGGAGTCCCCCGCCCTCAAGCCCGCCTTTGACAACATCCTCCCCGCGCTCTTCGGAGCCCTGGGCGTGGTGTTCATCTCCAAAAATCCCAAGCTGGCCGCGGCGCCGCTGGCGTTTATGGTGATTTTGTTCCTGCTTGCGCCGGGGCTTAGCTCCAGCGTGGGGGTGCTAGTGCCCGTGGGCGCGCTCATCGCCATCGGCGCGGCCCGCCTGATGTACCGCCGCGGCATGCTGGGCGGCGAGCCCGCCGGGAAGGAGGCGCACAAATGACCGTTTTGTGGATCATTCTTGCGCTTCTTTTCGCCTTTTTTGCCGTCATTGTGGTGAGAGCATGCAATTTTAAGCCCGTTTCCGAGGAAAAAGTGGAGGGCAATCCGTTTCCCGTGGACGCGGACGCCGCCGTGGACCACCTCAGGCGGATGATCCAATTAAAAACCGTGAGCAGCGTGGACGAAAGCCAGGTGGACCTTTCGGAATTTGCGAAATTCCGCGCGCTTCTCCCCACCCTCTATCCGGCCGTATACGCCGCCTGCGAGTACAGCGAGCCGGGCCGCCACGGGATGCTGCTGAAATGGCCCGGCCGCAGCAGCGACCAGCCGTCGGTCCTGATGGCGCACTACGACGTGGTGCCCGCCGACGCGGCGGACTGGGAGGAGCCGCCCTTTGAGGGCGTCATCAGGGGGGGTGAGCTGTGGGGCCGCGGCACGCTGGACACCAAATGCACGCTCATGGGCGTGCTGGAGGCCGCCGAAAGCCTGATCGCCCGCGGGTTTGTGCCGAAAAACGACGTCTACTTCGCCTTCGGCGGGGACGAGGAGTGCATGGGCGGCGACGCACCCGCCATCGTAAGCGAGCTGGAGCGCCGGGGCGTGCGGCCCGCGTTTGTGCTGGACGAGGGCGGCGCGATCGTGGAAAAGGTCTTTCCCGGCGTGGACCGTCCTGCCGCGCTCATCGGCATCGCCGAGAAGGGCAGCGCCTTCATGGACCTGACCGCCGTGGGCAAGGGCGGCCATGCCAGCGCTCCGCCCGCGCGGCAGAGCGTGGGCGTGCTGGCCCGCGCCCTGGACCGGCTGGCCCGGCATCCCATGCCCTTTGTGATGACCGCTCCGGCCCGGGAGCTTTTCGACCTGATGGGCCGGCAGTCCAGCTTCCTCTATAAGCTGATCTTTGCCAACCTCTGGTGCTTCCGGCCGGCGCTCGACCTGATCTGCAAGGCGGGCGGCGGCGAGCTCAACGCTCTGGTGCGCACCACCTGCGCCCTCACGCGCCTTTCCGGGGCCGAGGCGTACAACGTCCTTCCCAACCAGAGCCGTGCGGGCATCAACGCGCGCGTGATCTGCGGCGAGACGGTTGCGTCCGTGCAAAAGCGCATGGAAGCCATCATCGGCGACGCGGACGTGTCCGTATCCGTGGTGGAGGGCAACGATCCCTCCCCTGTCTCCCCCACCTCCGGCGAGCCCTGGGAGCGCCTCTCGGCCGCCATCCGGCAGACCTATCCCGGCGTGCTGGTGGCGCCCTACCTGATGCTCGCCTGCAGCGACAGCCGCCACTACTGCCGCATCTGCCAAAACGTCTACCGCTTCTCCGGCATGCCGCTGAGCAAGGAGCAGCGTGGCATGATCCACAACCGCAACGAGCGCATCCCCCTCCGTCTCATCCCCGACACGGTCGCCTTCTTCGGGCGGGTGCTGGAGCGCTGCTGACCGCCCGAAAACGCCGGAAAAAAACTGCTTTCGCTATTGACATAACGGCTTGATTTTGGTAGAATAGCCGTTGGCATCAATAGACTCCGCCAGCCCCGGATCGCTATTGGAACCCGCGTGCGTTTGCTGACCATCAAATGCCGCAAAAGACACAAGCCCCTGAAGGAGGACACCGAGTTGAATACCTACATGGCAAAAGCCTCCGATGTACAGCGCAAATGGTACATCGTGGATGCCGAGGGCGTTGTGCTGGGCCGCCTGGCCAGCCAGGTCGCCAGCATCCTGCGCGGCAAGAACAAGCCTACCTATACGCCTCATGTGGACACCGGCGACTACGTGATCGTCATCAACGCGGACAAGGTCATTCTGACCGGCAAGAAGCTGGACCAGAAGATCTACTATAAGCACAGCGGTTTTCCGGGCGGCCTGAGCGAGACCCCCTACCGCCGCCTTCTCAATGAGAAGCCCGAGTTTGTTATCCAGCACGCCATCATCGGCATGCTGCCCAAGGGACCTCTGGGCCGCAAGATGGCCAAGAAGCTCAAGGTCTATGCCGGCGCGGAGCATGAGCATGCCGCTCAGCAGCCCGAGACGCTGGTCATCAAGTAAGGACACGGAAGGAGCGAAACAAAATGGCGAAAGTTGAGTACAATGCCGTGGGACGTCGTAAGACGGCCATCGCCCGTGTCCGTTTGGTCGCCGGCGACGGTAAGATCCTGATTAACAAGCGCGATCTGGATGAGTATTTCGGTCTGGAGACCCTCAAGATGACGGTCCGCCAGCCCCTGGAGCTCACCAAGGCGGGCGGCGACATGGACATCCTTGTCAACGTTCGCGGCGGCGGCCTCAGCGGCCAGGCCGGCGCGATCCGCCACGGCATCAGCCGTGCGCTGATTAAGGCCAATCCCGACCTGCGCGAAGCCCTCAAGAAGGCCGGCTTCCTCACCCGCGACCCGCGCATGAAGGAGCGCAAGAAATACGGCCTCAAGGCCGCCCGTCGCGCTCCGCAGTTCAGCAAGCGCTGATTTTCCCGTATATGCTGCCCTCCCCTCTTGGGGGAGGGTTTTTCTTGGTGAAGATTTTTCTCAATTCTTGTCGAAATATGCTATAATTATTTCTATATAGCCTTACGAATTATATTTCGGCAGGGGGTTGCTTTATGCCAAAAATATTTAGAATACATGGAGACAACATTGTAGAGTGTGAGCGAATCACCAGTCTAATTTTAGATGAAACGGACCCGTCGTCAATTGAAATTTCCTTGATATCACCGTCCACCATTGTTTACAAGATAAGATTTGATTATTTGGGTCGCCATTTCGAATGGCAGTTGGAACTGCTTCCGGGCTTTAACAAGGCAGGTCGTAGAAGATGGAAAGGCAATATCTTTGCAGGTCTCAAAAATAGCGGTAGCTTTCTTGATGAAACGCCGGATGCTGTTGTTACTTGTGTAGAAGATGCGCTGGAAACTATTCTTTGTGGGATTGAGTTTTGCAGCGCCCTGCAAGCTGGAAATCAAGCATGGCAACGAAGTGGACGTGCTTTCTCTACAGGACGTACAGGATGTCCGTATCTGTACATTGTAGACTTTGTAAAATATGAATTGGACAGCCGCACTCGAAAAAGAAAAGCTCTTCGTTTTCCAAATCCTGCTGTTCCATATAGTTATATTAGCTTTTCACGAGAAACCAAGAATTTTGTTGCTCAAGTTTATGTCCGTTCAGAAGAATTTGACAAAGATCTTGATCGTTCATTAAGAAATTTCGATGAGAATAATTTTGCAGAGGGAGAACTTTCTCGCTACATTGTTAAGCGGATGTGCGGCTTCGATACCCGCAACGAGGAAGAAGTTATTCTTCAAAAGAATTTTAATGTTGTTCTATTTCTTGCAAGCGGCTCTCGTCCAGCTACAAATTTTACACCGGCACAGTGGAGGCAATTGTACGAATCTCAACAGGGAATAGTGCGATTTTCGTTGGAGAATTCGGTCTTCAATTTCCGAAAAACCATTACCACAAAAGGACATCACGGTTGCTCTGCTGAACTTCTTGATTTGGTAGAAAGTCTTAGCGTTGGATTGGCATCCAGAGATCTTCCTTTTGGAATCATTCCCGCTGCAAACAGGCGGAGATTGGCGGATGGGATATACCGTCTCTACCCAAATTATGATAATGCAGTACTTGATAGAATTGCTTCCAACCATTCTGACTTAATCCTATGTATGATTAAAGGGTTTAAGCCGAGAGGTGATGACAACCGACCCGATAGAGGAATCCTTCCATTAGCTGCTATGCTTACTTCTACCGATACAGAAGTGATGACTTATATTTACGGACCGGTTATTGAACGCAATTTCAATGCACTTATTGAAAATCCAGAACGTCTTGCGGGTTCCAGTGGCTTTTGGCGATCTATCCTTGCCTTGAGCAATTTTGTTGCGCTTGATGTTCCCATACTTGCCAGGCATCCTTACAATGGGGAGATTCTTTTAGACACTTCCGAATTGAAAGAGCGCTATATACAATGTCCTGATGAAGATGGCTTAACACAGAATGTTTTTTCAAGCATTCCACAATCTTTCCACGAGGATGATGTTGATACAGGAATTCATTTTCTCTTTTCGCATCTGCTTCGCAAATTTTGTTTTGAGGGGATGTGTAATCCTCCTGGTGGCGATTGGAGTGGACTTTCTGTTCTTTATGGAGACTATGAAGTACGCTGGTTATCCTTGCCTCGTGTGAGCGAAGAGATTGAGGGCAAACGCCCTGACCATGTTTTGGAACTGTTTGGGGTATTTGAACGTCCCGTTCTGCTTTCTATTGAATCAAAGGAACGTTCTTTTGATTTGGAAGAAAATGTTGGAGAAGGACTTGTAAACTATATCCGCAATCTGATGGATTATATTCCCAACGTGGAAAGACGGTTTTTTCCTCGTACTCAAGAATGGGTTCGATCGGAAAGCTTCGTTGACTTTGATGCATTTAAAATCGTTTCTGCTGCAGCTTACCTACGAGGATCCGCACAAAAAAACCGCATTGTTTTCGAACGAAGCAATTGCGATATGCTGTTTATCATGGAGCCTGTTGAACACGGGTGGGAAATCGAAATTGTTGCCGCTACCCATAGGGCAGAAGTTTTAAAAGGATTTATTTGTGAAAAGATTGAAGAAAGTGGATTCCCCGATATAACTGTTTTCTAATCTACCAATTGAGATACAGTGATTCTAAAACTTGGACACTTTTTTTGTCCATGACTTTTTTGAAACTGGAATTGCCTGATGGAATAAACTCATGTCGCTTATATAATTCTTTTGGTAACTCAACCGTAAAATCATCTTCTCCTCTGATACCATCAAAAGAGAGCATATATTTAATATCTTTGCGGTTCAACTGTTCCAGATAAGTAAGAAAAGTGTCAAAATTTATAGTGCCATAATAACGACCCTTCGTATGAAAATACGGAGGATCTAAATATATTAGATCGCCCGCTTTGGCGCTTTCAGTTGTAATAGTATAGTCAGCAGCCATAAATTCCGTACCTTGAATGTGTTTTGACCAATCCAAAATTATCTTTTTCAAGCCGTCAGGAGAAATGCCGGGGCGAGTATGATGTAAGGAATTGTTAAAATCGCCATTCGCATTAAAGCGAATTAGACCATTAACACACGTTCTGGATAGAAACAGCAGGTCTTGGGGGGAACGATTTTTGTTAAAGTCATCTCTAATAGAATAATATGCCTGATATCCTTCTGTTTGTAATCTCATCCAGCGAAGTCGATATGATTCGGACAATTCGATTGGATCGTTTTTAATTTCATTCCACAAGCCAATTAACGGGACGCAAACATCTCCACAAACAGCATCCGAGGGATTAATAGCATATAACATAGATCCGCCGCCAACGAATGGTTCATAGTATCTATTAAATTGAGCAGGCAAGTATTCTTTTATTATTGCAGATTGGCTACGCTTGCTGCCACTCCACTTGATAACGGGCTTGAGCATTTCATTCCTCCGTGGATATTGTTTCGGATTCTACTAAAATTTCATGCGGCTTAACATTTAGATAATCGCACAAACGGATAAATGCCGCAGAAAGCGGAGATTTTCCATTTATATATTCATATATTGTAGGTTTAGATACACCAGACTTTGTGGCCAACTCATTGATGGTTTTAATATCCAAATCAATCATTTTTTTTCGAAGTTCTTTCTCATTTAGAATTAAACTTTTCATTTTGCAATACCACCTTGATATAGATTCAACCTGAGCTGACCCAATTGATCCTCGTTTTCCTTGACGTGAGCTAAGCGGGTTCTTGCAATCTCACAATATGAGTTATCAAGTTCAATTCCAATATAATTTCTTCCGGTCATTTTGGCGGCAACGCACTCGCTTCCAGAGCCTGAAAACGGGGTGAGCATAATATCACCCTCACTTGAAGCTAATTTGATTATTCTCTTTAGGATTCTAATTGGCTTTTGTGTCGGGTGTTTACCGTATATAAGCTCACTTTTTTCTTTGTTGTTAGATATATCCCATACAGTTCGCATTTGCTTCCCGGCAGACTTTAAGCTATCATAAGAAAAATCGCCATCTTTTGAATACTCATAATCAAAAAAATATTCTCTTTTCTTTCCTCCTTTGTTACACCATAGAATTGTTTCATGGCTTGCGGTTAATCTTCTCCCAGCCAGGTTAGGAAAGGCATTTCTTTTATACCAGATAACTTCGTTGATAATTTCAATACCAAGCATTTGACAGGTGACATTAATAACACCCATATTATGATATGTACCGAAGATCCACATAGAGCCAGTCGGCTTAAGTATTCTCTTGGCTTCAGCAAGCCATACTTTAGTAAATGCCATGTAGGATTCAAGTGTAAAGTCATCCCATTTTTGCATCGCTTTATTCCAGTTACCACCCATGCCCTGTAGCTCTACACTATTATCCCATTTCCATTCTCCGCCCTTGGAAAGATTATAAGGCGGATCTGCAATAATTAAATCAATGCAAGAGTTCGGCAATTTCTTCATTTCGGATACGCACTCACCATTGATAATTGTATTAATAGGTAATGTACTCATAAGCAAATCCCCCTTGCTTGATTAATATAACATACCATTCAACAGCCGTCAATATATATTAACCAAACGTAAAAATATTTTACCAATCGTAGTAATGTGCTGTTAGGACACATTGCGCAACTAGGAAATCGGCCGGATAGCTAACTGCTATCTGGCTCAGGCCATTGAAAAACTCCTTTTTTGGGGAAAGCCACGTTTCTTGCATCCTTGGGGCGCTTACAATGCTCACAAGAAATGGTGCGATATAAGGCTTTGGGGCTCTAACCCAAACCCCAGCAGGCGCGTAGAGAAGCGTCAGCCCTGTGGCGCCGAAGGGAAGCGTGAATGATTGAGCAACTGATGATCCTCCCCCTGCACCCCGTACTTTGTCGACAAGCTGTGCCCTCCCCTCTTGGGGGAGGGTTTTTTCATATCAAAAACGGGGCGGAGATCCATCTCCGCCCCGTCGTTCCAGACAGATTGGTTAACGCTGCACCCTGCCGCTTCCGCTACCCTTCATCAGGCTTTCAACCTCGGAAACGCTCACGCGGTTGAAGTCGCCGCCGATGGTATGCTTGAGGCAGCTGGCCGCCACGGCGAACTCCAGCGCGGTCTTTTCGTCCCCGTAGGTGTTCAGGCCGTAGATCAGACCGCCGCCGAAGCTGTCGCCGCCGCCCACGCGGTCCACGATGTCGGTAATGCGGTACTTGCGGCTGAGGAAGAAGTCCCTGCCGTTGTAGAGGCAGGCGCTCCAGTCGTTGTGGTTGGCGCTCTTGGACTCGCGAAGCGTGATGGCCACGCGACTGATGTTGGGATATGTGTCCATGGCAAGCCGGGCGATGGCCTTGTACTGCTCGATGTTGAGCTCGCCCTCCTCCACGGAGTGCGCGCTCTCGGCCTTGAGCAGAAGGGACTTCTGGAAGTCCTCCTCGTTGGCGATGACGGTGTCTACATATTTGACCAGCTCGGTCATGACCTGATCGGCGGTCTTGCCGTATTTCCAGAGGTTCTTGCGGTAGTTGAGGTCGCAGCTCACATGCAGGCCCAGCTCCTTGGCGGTTTTGACCGCCTCCAGGCTCAAATCCGCGGCGCCCTGGCTGATGGCGGGCGTGATGCCGGTGAGGTGGAACCAGGTGGCGCCCGCAAAGGCCTTTTTCCAGTCGATGTCGCCGGGCCTGGCCTCGCAGATGGCGCTGCCCGCGCGGTCATAGATGACCTTGCTGGGGCGCTGCACGGCGCCGGTTTCCAGGAAATAAATCCCCATGCGGCCGTCCCGCAGGACGATGTTGGACACGTCCACCCCGAAGCCGCGCAGCTCCCGCAGGCAGGCCTGGCCGATATCGTTTTTTGGCAGGACGGTCACGAACGCGGTTTCCATGCCGTAGTTGGCCAGGGAAACGCTGACGTTGGCCTCGCCGCCGCCAAAGGTGGCCTCGAGGCTGGGGGACTGGAAGAA
>CALVKX010000029.1 GCA_944333375.1 uncultured Eubacteriales bacterium | reverse complement strand
CACGACGCTCAGCCGGGCTCGAAAGGGGATGCGGGGCCGACGGGACCTCAGGGACCGCAGGGTGAGAAGGGCGATACCGGGGCTACGGGGCCGCAGGGTGAGAAAGGCGAGCCGGGCGAAACGGGGCCTCAAGGGCCGAAAGGGGACACCGGGGCTACGGGGCCGCAGGGTGAGAAAGGCGAGCCGGGCGAAACGGGGCCGCAGGGGGCGAAGGGCGACACGGGGGCTACGGGGCCGCAGGGTGAGAAAGGCGAGCCGGGCGAAACGGGGCCTCAGGGGCCGGAAGGGCCTCAGGGACCTCAGGGACCGCAGGGTGAGAAAGGGGACACCGGTGAGCCGGGACCGCAGGGTGAGAAAGGCGAGCCGGGCGAAACGGGGCCTCAGGGGCCGAAAGGGGACACGGGGGCTACGGGGCCTCAGGGACCCAAGGGCGACACGGGGGCCACGGGGCCGCAGGGGCCCAAGGGCGACACGGGAGCTACAGGGCCTCAGGGACCCAAGGGGGACACGGGAGCTACAGGGCCTCAGGGTCCGAAAGGCGACACAGGAGCCACGGGGCCGCAGGGGCCGGCGGGGCCGACGCAGATTGCCAACAACCTGACCACCACCGCCTCGGGCTGGGCGCTGGACGCCCGGCAGGGCAGGACGCTCAATAGCGCCATCGCGGGGAAGGCCAGCAAGAGCACGGCCACGGCGTCGCTGAGCACGTCGGGGTGGAGCGGCAGCGGGCCGTATACGCAGGCGGTGAGCGTGTCGGGGGTGACGGCGTCCAACGCGGTGGTCGTCAGCCCCGCGCCGGCGAGCTTCGAGGAGTACGGGGCGTGCGGGGTGCGGGCCAGCGCGCAGGCGTCGGGGAAGCTGACGTTCACGGCGACGGCCAAACCGGCGGCGGCGCTGACGGTCAACGTGCTTTGCATCAACTGAGGAAGGGGAGAGAGCGATGATTCTCAATATGGTTGGCGGCGGCGTGGACGCGGGGCTGCCGAAGTTTACGTATACGGGGAGCTACCAGCTGGTGGACGACGGAAAGAGCAACGGGCGTCAGAACTGGCGGCTGAAGCTGCTCACGAGCGGGACGCTGAAGTTCTCCCGTCTGGGCAGCGGCGCGGCGGGTGCGCAGGTGTTTCTCGTCGGCGCGGGCGGCGGCGGGAGCAGCGCCAACGCCAACGAGCGCAGCGGCGGCGGCGGGGGCGGCTATACCGCGACCTTCGACGCGACGCTTCCGCTAAATCAGGGCCTCACCGTCACCATCGGCGCAGGCTCGGCGGGCGCGCGAGGCGGAACCAGCTCGCTGGTGTGTTCCGCCGCGGCGATCAACCTCAGCGCGGCGGGCGGATACCCCGGCGTGAGCAACGGTGCCGGCGGCAACGGCGGCTCCGGCGGCGGCGGGTCCAACAACGCCAACGGCTCGGCAGGCCCCGGCGGCTCCGACGGTGCTGGCGGCGCCATCGGCAGCGGGGGCGACGCCAAGAATGGCGGCCAGGGGCAGGGGGTCACGACCCGCGAATTCGGCGAGGCGTCCGGCGCGCTCTATGCGGGCGGCGGCGGCGGTGGCTTTGGCAATTCGGCAGCGGGCCGCGCGGGCGGCAGCGGCGGCGGCGGCACGGGCGGCGGCTGGAGCACGCCGTTTTCGACCAACGGCGTGGTCAATACCGGCGGCGGCGCCGGCGGCAACGGCCATGCGACCGGGGCGGTCGCGGCGGGCGGCAGCGGCATCATCATCATCCGCAACAGGCGGTAAGGGGGCACGTACATGAACTACGCACTGATTGAAAACGGTGTCGTGACCAATCTCATCTGGCTCTATCCCGCCAACGCGGCGGAGTTTCCGGGGGCCGTGCCCCTGGGGGACATCCCCGCCGCCATCGGCGATACCTGGGACGGCGAGCACTTCTATCGAAACGGCGAGCAGGTGCTCTCGCCCCTGGAGAGGGCGCAGGCGGAAACCCAGGACATGGAGGCGGCGCTGAGGCTGCTGGGCGTGGAAGGGGGCGCGTGAGCGATGGGCAGATGGCTGGAGGCGGCCCGGGCGGTCCGGGCGGCGATGGACGTGGCGGGCAGGCTGCTCACGGACGAACAGGCGCTGGAGGCGGCGGCGATCTACCCGGCGTGGGACGGGGAAGCGGCCTATGAAAAGGACGACCGGGTGCGCTACGGGGAGCGGCTGTACCGCTGTTTGCAGGCGCATCAGGCGCAGGCGGACTGGACGCCCACGGCGGCGGTGAGCCTGTGGGCGAAGGTGCTCACCAGCGAGACGGGGGAGGCGCTGCCCTGGGAGCAGCCGGAAAGCACCAACCCCTACATGGAGGGCGACAGGGTGACGCACGGCGGAAAGACCTGGGTGAGCACGATTGACAACAACGTCTGGGAGCCGGGCGTATACGGCTGGGAGGTCGAGGACGGATGACGCGGAAGCGGCCCGCGGCGGCGAAGGTGGCGCAGGTGGCGGCGCTGTCGGTGGGCGTGGGATATACCTATGAGGAGATGGACTGCCAGGCGTTTGTGGAGCACTGCGTGAAGCAGGCGGGCGGGCAGATGGACTACCGGGGGAGCAACGACATGGCGCGAAACGCCGCGTGGCTGGGGACGGTGGACAACGCCAGGGCGCAGGGAAAGCTGGTGCCGGGCGCGGGGCTGCTCATCCACGAGGAGACGGGCGAGCCGGAGCGCTACCGGGGCGACGGGCTGGGGAATTTCTCGCACGTGGGGCTGTACCTGGGGCCGGATGCGATCACGGACACGGGCCGGGACGGGCTGCGGCGCGGCTGCGACGCGGCCCATTCCAGCCAGACCATGGGCCGCGTGGCCGGGACGACGCTGGAAAACGGCTGGACGCACGTGATGTGGTTTCCCGAAATCGACTACGGCGAGGAGGCGGAGGGCCTGACGGCATCCGGCGTCACGGAGGGCCTGACGGCGGGGACGGCGCCCGCGGCGAGGTATGCCACGGTCGTATCGCCCGACGGAAACCCCGTCAAGCTCAGGAAGTCCGCCAGCGACCGGGAAACCGTCTACTGGCTGGTCAACCCCGGCGCGCGCGTGCAGGTCGAGCGCGTGCGCGGCGGCTGGGCGCTGGTCAGGGCGATCTGCACCGACGGCCACACGCGCCGGGCCTACATGATGGAGCGGTTTGTGCGGGGGTGAGGGCATGAGCGAGGGCGTGCTGGTGGCGCTGTGCTCGTTCGCGGCGACGCTGCTCAGCGGCCTGGGCGGCTACCGGCTGATCGCCTACCGGGTGGAGCAGCTTGAAAAGAAGGTGGAAAAACACAGCGCCGCCGTGGGACGCACGGCGGTGCTGGAGGAGCGCATCGAGGCGCTGGGGCGGCGGCTGGACGGCCTGGAGCGGGCCCGGCGGCGCGAGAGCGCGTGAGAAAGGAGGGGCTTTCATGGAGGACATCTTTACCTGGAAATGGCTCAAGGCGGCGCTGGTGCGCGCGCTGAGGACGGTGGCGCAGACGGCCGCGGCGACGGTGGGCACGGCCGCGATGCTCAGCGAGGTGGACTGGCGCATGGTGGTGAGCGCGGCGCTGCTCTCGGGCGCGCTGTCGCTGCTCACCAGCGTGGCCGGCCTTCCCGAAGCGTGCGAAACCAAATAATAACACGCTGAAGGCCGCCGGGCCTTTCAGCGTACCCTTATGGGAGGCTTGGAGGGCCCGCAGGCCCTCCAAGCTGTATTCCGAATCCAGCGACATGCGCGGTGGATTCGGAAGCCTTGCGCAAGCAAGGTTTCCTTACGCCGTTTCCCGCCCGGGAGCCCCGCAGGGGCGAGAGGGAAACGGCGCAAACCTGTCGGAAAAGCCCGGCAAAGCCGGGATTTTCCGACACCTCACTCCCTGTACTCCCCCGCCTCAATCGCCGAGATCATGTCGATGCGGCGCTGGTGGCGGCCGCCCTCGTAGGCGGTGGAGAGGAAGGTGTCGATGATTTGCAGGGCGACGGCCTCGCCGACCACGCGGGCGCCCATGGCGACCATGTTGGCGTTGTTGTGCAGGCGGGCCATGTAGGCGCTGTAGCTCTCGCTGCACACGGCGGCGCGGATGCCGTGGACCTTGTTGGCGGCCAGGGAGATGCCGATGCCGGTGCCGCAGATGAGGACGCCGAAGTCGGCCTTGCCGTTTGCCACGAGCTGGGCGGCCTTGTAGCCGTAGACGGGGTAGTCGCAGCGCTCGGCGCTGTAGGCGCCAACGTCTGTGACCTCGTGGCCCTGGGCGCGCAGGTGCTGGATGACGGTGAGCTTGAGGGGCAGGCCGATGTGGTCGCTTCCGATGACGATGTTCATGGCTGATACCTCCGAAAAGAATGTTCAGGTGGTGCCGCGGCGCACGAGGGAGACGGGCACGATCCAGTGGTCGCGCAGGCAGTCCTTGCCGTCCATCATGCGGCAGAGCTCCTCCACGGCCAGGCGGCTCATCTCCTCCACGTCCTGATGGATGGTGGTGAAGGGCAGGGCGCAGTAGCGGCTGATGGAGATGTCGTCGTAGCCGACGAGGCGGACGGCGCCCGGGACGGAGACGCCGGCGGCGCGCAGGGCCTCCAGGGCGCCCAGGGCGAGCCAGTCGGTGGTGCAAAAGAGGGCGTCAAAGCGCCTGCCGGCCTCCAGGGCGCGGGAGACGGCCTCCAAGCCGCTTTGGAAATCGACCTTGCGAACGGTGAGGCGAAGGTCGTCCAGGACGGGGGCGCCCACGGCCGTGAGCGCGCGGCGGTAGCCCTCGTAGCGGTCCACGCAGGTGGAGAGGTTGCGCTCGTCCAGCAGGATGGCCACGCGGCGGCAGCCGCGGCGCAGGACCTCGTCGGCGGCCTGGTAGCCGCCGCTAAGGTTGTCGGACTCGATGATGGTGGAGCGCTCGGCGCGCTGGACGGGGTGGCGGTCGATGTAGACGGTGGGCACGCCGGGCCAGCTTTCCACGGTGGTGCTGTGGCCGGAGATGCAGATCAGGCCGCGGATCATCATGGTGCCGAGGGTTTCCAGGTAGGTTTCCTCCTGGCGGGGCGACTCGTCGGTGTTGCAGATGAAGACCGAATAGCCGCGCGCCCAGAGGTCGAGCTGGACCCTGAGGACGATCTTGGAGAAGTACTCGTTGATGATGTCGGGCACGATCACGCCCACCAGCGGCAGGGAGTTGGTGCGAAGCCCCCGGGCCATGGCGTTGGGCACGAAGCCCGCCTCCACAATGGCGGCGCGCACGCGCTCCCCGGTCTGGGGCGAGAAGCCCCCGGCCTGGTTGATGACCCGCGACACGGTCGCGGTGGAGTAGCCCGTCATTTCGGAAATCGTCTTGATGGAGACGCGCCCGGTCTTTTTCATTCGCCCCGTTCCCCCCTTCGTGCGGCGATGGGATGAAAGAGGGGGAGAGCCCGCGGCTCTCCCCCTGCGCGCTGCCGCAGCAACTATCTTACAACGGTTCGCGCGGTCTGTAAAGGGTGATTATTCGACCATGCTGGCGGCGTTCTCGGAGGTGACGAGGATGGCGTCGACAGGGGTCTTTTCGGGCTCGGCGGAGGCGGGGTAGTCGTCGGGGTTCTCCACAGCCTGCATCACGCCCACCAGGCCGGTGATGCCGATCTGCGCGGAGTCCTGCGCGACGGTGCCGGTCAGGTTGCCCGCGGCCACGGACTCGATGGCGTCCTTGTCGCCGTCGGTGCCGCAGACGTAGATCTGGCCCAGCTTGCCGGCGTTGATGACCGCCTGGATGGCGCCCATGGCCATGCCGTCATTGCAGCAGTAGATGGCCTTGAGGTTGGGGAACTGCTCGATCCAGGTGGCGGCGGTGTCCATGGCGGTCTGGCGGTCCCAGTCGCAGGACTTGGCGCCGATGATGTTCATGCCGGCCTCCTCAAAGGCGGCCTTGGCGCCGGAGGCGCGGTCCTCGGAGGACTGGTTGCCCGCCAGGCCCTCGATCACGGCGACCTCGGAGCCTTCCTCCAGCAGGGAGGAGAGGAACTCGCCGCCCATGTGGCCGATCTGCACGTTATCGGAGGAGTCGAAGCCCACGCACACGGCGCCCTGGGCGGCCATCTCCTCGGGGTTGAACTTCTCGTCGATGTTCCAGATCACGATGCCGGCCTCGTTGGCCTTCTTGACGCCCGCGATGAGGTTGACGCCGTTGCAGGGCGCGATGGCGATGCCGGCGTACTCGCCGGAGTTGATGCAGCTTTCCAGGATGGAGAGCTGGCCTTCATAGTCGGTGTCGCTCTGGGCGGCGTAGAGGTCCACGGCGATGCCGTTCTCCTCGGCGTAGGCGGCCACGCCGTCATACATGCTGCGCCAGAAGTCGGAGTTGGTGGTCTTGAGGATCACGGCGTACTTGGGGCCGTCGGCCTCGGCCACGGCGACGGACACAAGGCCCAGCACCAGGCATACGGTCAGAACCAGGGCAAGCAGTTTCTTCATAAATCAGGTCCTCCTTGTTTATTTTTAACCACGGATGTGGTTAAAGCCGAAAGGGTTCGCCGCGCCTGAGATAGCCCAGCACCATCATGCCCCCGCCCAGGACGCCCGCGGTCTGGGAGCCCTGGGAGAGCAAAAAGTGCAGATCTTCGGCGGGCAGGGGGTGACGGACGCGGCGGCGGATCTCGTCCTTGAGCGCCTCGATGGGGAAGCCCTTCATGCCCATCACCCCGCCGCCCAGGATGATGAAATCGGGGTCCAGGAGCGTGATCTCCGTGGCCACGGGAACGGCGGTATCGCGCACGAAGCGCTGGATGCGCGCATCGTCGCCGTGGCGCACAAAGACGTCGGAGATGGGGCAGTCGGGGAACGCCTCCTCGCACAGCGACTGGAGGTAGCGCCCGCTCACCAGCGTCTCCACGCAGCCCGTCTGGCCGCAGGGGCAGATCTTTTCCACGCCGTAGAGCGGGATGTGGCCCAGCTCGCCCGCCGAGCCGTGCGCCCCCAGGTGGAAGCGCCCGCCGATGTAGAGCGAGTTGCCAAAGCCGGTCCCCAGGTAGCAGCCCAAAATGGTGCGGCGGCCCTCGGGGTCCAGGCGCTGGGACTGGATGTCATGGGCGAGGATGAAGTTGACGTCACGGTCCACGAAAACGGGCAGGTCCAGCCGCTTTTCCAGCTCCAGCCCCAGCTCCAGCGAGTCCAGCCCGTAGACGTTGGGCGCGGAGCAGACGAAGCTGTGGTTTTTGTTGACCACGGCGGGCACGCCGATGGCCACGGCGCCCACCGCGCCGTTGGCCACGAGGGATTCGCGGATGATCTGGGCGAGGTTTTCCAGGGGGCTGTCGCCCAGCAGGCGGCGGCAGCTGTGCATCTCAAAGCCGCTGAGCGCGTAGTCCCCGTCCACCACGCCCAGGCGGATGTTGGTGCCGCCGATGTCGATGCCCAGTACGCGCTCTTTACTCACAGGCGCCCTCCAGCGCGCCGCTGAGGTCGGCGCTCATGATCTCCCAGGCGCGCGCGAGGTCCGCGTCCTGGCCAAAGAGGCCGGAGGTGCCCACGATGAAGGACTCCACGCCCGCCTGCGCGAGCTGGCGGAAGGTGCGGCGGTTGCAGGAGCCATCCATCTCCAGGATCACCGACAGGCCCTTTTCCTCCTTGATGCGCCGCGCCTGGCGCACCTTGTCGAGCACCTCGGGGATGAACGGCTGGCCCGCGAAGCCCGGGTCCACGCTCATGAAGGTGATCTTGTCCAGGCGGTGCATGTAGCTTTCGATCATGGAAAGCGGGGTCTCGGGGTTGACCGCCACGCCCGGGCGGAAGCCCGCCGCGCGGATCTGGTCGATCAGCCGAAACGCCCGGCCGCTGATGACCTCGGCGTGCGGGCTGAAATACGAGACGATCCCGCGCTCGCTCAGGGGCCTGACGGCCCTGGCGAAGGGCTCGAGGTACTGCCCCGGCTCCGTCACCATCAGGTGGATGTCCAGCGGCAGCGCGCACACCGGCGCGATGGCCGCGGCCAGGTCGGGCGAGAGGGTGATGTTGGGCACGAAATGCCCGTCCATGACGTCGAAGTGGTACAGGTCGGCGCGGGTGTTGAGGATCTCGAGCTGACGGCGGATGTCCAGAAAGTCCATGCACATCAGCGAGGGATTGACGATGGCTTTCATGCGGGAATCCTCCCTTTACTTTTTGATGGACTTGGTCACGAAGTGGTCCAGGGTGACGGCGATGATGATGAGCGCGCCCATGACGACCTTTTGCAGCGAGGAGTCGAGCATGAGCACCGTCATGCCGTAGTTGATGATGCCGATAATCAGGCCGCCGGCCACCACGCCGGGGATCTTGCCGATGCCCCCGAAGAAGCTCGTGCCGCCGATGATCGTGGCCGCGATGGCGTAGGTCTCATAGCCCATGCCGGCGGTCGGGGCCGCCGCGTTGAGGCGGCCGGTGAGCACGATGCCCGCCAGGCCCGCGCAGGTGCCGGAGATCATGTAGACCACCATCTGGTGCCGGTGCACGTTGATGCCGGAGTACCAGGCGGCCTCGCGGTTGCCGCCCAGGGCGTAGAGGTTGCGGCCCAGGGTGGTCTTGGTGGTGAGGAACCACAGCGCCATGGCGGCCAGCAGCGCCAGGATCGCGCTCACGGGCAGCACGCCAAAGAGCGTGGCGTTCATGAAGCCGGAGAAGCCCGCGGGGAAGCCGTAGACGCTGGAGGAGTTGGAGATGACGAGCATGAGGCCGAAGTAGATCGTCTGCGTGCCAAGCGTGATGATGAAGGGATGCAGGCCGGTCTTGTTAATCAGAAGGCCGTTCACCGCGCCGATCAGCGTGCCCACCAGCACGCCCACCACGCAGGCCAGCACCCAGGGCAGCTCCCAGTAGGCCATGCCGATGGCCGCCACCATGCCGCTCAGGCCGCAGGCGGCCGATACGCTCAGGTCGATGTAGCCAAGGAGGATGGCGAAGAACTCGCCCAGCGCCAGCAAAATGTTCACCGCCGACTGGCGCAGGATCTGGGGCACGGAGGAGGCCGAGAAGATGGCCGTGGGCTTGGTAATCATCAGCACCACCAGAAGCAGCAGCATGATGCTCACCGTGCCGAACTTCTTCCAGTAGCTGGAGAACGTGAACTTGGAATTTTCCTTCATCTTGGTGTTCCTCCTTGTTGTCACTCGCCGGTAGAGATTCGCACGATGTCTTCCTCGGTCGCGGTCTTGCCCTCTAGCACGGCCTTGAGCTCGCCGGCGTGGAACACCGCGATGCGGTCGCAGACGCTCAGCAGCTCCGTCTGCTCCGAGGACACCATCAAAACCGCCTTGCCCGCCTCCGCCAGGCGGCGCATGAGCTGGTAGATCTCGCTCTTGCTGCCCACGTCGATGCCCTTGGTGGGCTCGTCGAAGATCAGCACCTCGCTCTCGGCCGCCAGCCACTTGCCCAGAATGACCTTCTGCTGGTTGCCGCCCGAGAGGTCAACGGTCATCTGCTCGGGGCCGGTGCACTTGACGTTGAGCACGGAGATCTGCTCCCGCGCCCAGCGCTCGTCCTTCTTCTTATCCAGCATCCCGCCCAGGCCGCCGAAGGTCGAGGCCTTGATCGTGGGCGCCAGGGCGATGTTCTGCTTGCAGGTGAAATTCTTGGAAAAGCCCAGCTCGCGCCGGTTCTCCGTCAGCATGCCGATGCCCTGCTTGATGGCGCTGTAGGGATCGGCGATCTCCAGCTCCTTGCCGTGCAGGTACACCTGGCCCGCGCTCCTGGGCACGGCCCCGAAGATGGCCTCCATCGTCTCCGTGCGGCCCGCGCCCACCAGGCCGGCCATGCCGAAGATCTCGCCCTGGTGGACCTGGAAGGAGATGTGGCGGCAGGTCCCGTCCGCGCGCGTGATGTCCCTGGCCTCGAAGATCACGGGCTTCTGGCACAGCTCCTGGGCGCTCTCCCTGGCAAAATAGGTGCCCTTGATCTCGCGGCCCACCATCAGGCGGATGATGTCGTCCAGCGTCAGGTCCTCCGCCGGGTAGGTGCCCACCATCGTGCCGTCCTTGAGCACGGTGATGCGGTCGCCGATCTCCTTGAGCTCCTTCATCTTGTGCGAGATGTAAACGATTCCGCAGCCCTTGGCCTTCAGCTCCCGGATCAGCCCGTGCAGGCGCGCGACCTCCTCGCTGGTCAGCGACGTCGTCGGCTCGTCCAGCACCAGAATCCTGGCCCCGGAGATCAGCGCCTTGGCGATCTCGCACAGCTGCTTGTCGGGGATCGCAAGGTCCCCCACCAGCGTCATCGGGTCGTGGCGAAGGCCCACCTGCTCAAGCACCACCCTGGCCTTCCTGAGCATCAGGTCATAGTCCACCACCGGCACGCCCAGCTTCTTTTTCACCGGCAGATGGCCCACAAAGAGGTTCTCCAGGATCGTCAGCTCATTGATGACGCTGAGCTCCTGATAGACGATCGCGATGCCCTCCTCGCGCGAGAGCTGCGTGGTGAGCGCCTTGTACTCATGCCCGCCGCAGATGATCTTGCCCTCCGTGGGCTCGTAGACGCCCGAGAGAATCTTCATCAGCGTCGATTTCCCCGCGCCGTTTTCGCCCACGAGCACGTGGATCTCGCCCGGCATGACGTCGAAAGAGACGTTGTTGAGCGCCTTCACGCCCGGGAACACCTTGGAGATGCCGACCGTTTGGATCAAAGGCTCCATGCCAATCCCCCTTCTGATAGGTTGTACGATGCGCCCCGGCGGGTAATCGTTTACTTCCGCAAGCCGGTACAAAACGGGATCTCTTGCCGGTTTGCTGGAAAAACAGCGTATTTTTCTGGCCAGGACTGCCATTGAATCGCGTCGGATAACGCAATCGTTTACGTTCCCGATTATACGGGTCACGGATGGTTTTGTCAAGCGTTTTTTTTCCATTTTCGACATCTTTTTTTCCCGCCTTGCGGCCTTCCCCCCGGCATGGTATACTGATAGACGCACACGCATGTTACAAAGGAGGAACCGAGGGATGAGTGCTGCTTCCCTTTCTCCCCGCCGGCCCTGGGCCGCGCCGCTCAGCCGGGGGCTGCTGATCGCCGCCCCGTTTGTGATGCTGGCGCTGATTTCCCTGGCCGTGGGCCGAAACGCCTTCGCCACCTACCCGGTCTGGTCCGACGAGCTGGACTACTGGCGAAACCTCTTTACCTGGAACGAGGTGGGCTTTGCCACGGGCTACAACGGCATGCTCGAGGAGTTCGCCCGCGTGGGCACGCTGGGGGCGCACGGCTTTACGGCGGTGATGCTCTACGGCTGGTTTGTCAAGCTCTTCGGCCTGGGCTACAACGCCATCGTCATCGCAAACGCCCTGTGGGTGAGCGCGGGCGCGCTGGTCTACTGCGCGCTGAGAAAGCCCTCGGCGCGGCAGGCCCTGCTGCTTGCGGCCTGCTTTTTGCTCTACGCCCCGGCGATTCTCTACTGCGCCACGTCCATGACCGAGATCTTCAACTACGGCCTGATTCTGCTCTACCTGGCGTTCTTTCTGACCTGGCGGGAGCGGCGCAGGGGGTGGCTTCTGGCGCTGTGCTGCCTGACGGTGGTTTTGGGGTGCCTGTATCGGATCACGTATTTCCTGCTCTTTGTGCCGCTGGTCGTGAGCCTGAGGCCCGGCTTTCGCATGGCCGCCGGGGCCGCGCTGGCCGCCGCGGCGTCGCTGGGCTGCTACCTGCTGACCTCGGCGGTGACGGCGCCCTATACCCAGGGCTTCCTCTATCATCTCATGCGGGCCCCGGACGTGGGGACGTTTGTGCAGATGCTGCTCAGCCACACCAAATCCAACCTCTACGACTACTTCGTCAACACCGTGGGCACGCCCATGGAGCACGCCTTCCACTGGCTCTACCTGGGCGTGACGGGGCTGTGCCTGGCGGGGACGTTCGTGGGCGTGGAGGGCGGCAGGCTCCGGCGGCGGCTGAGCTGGCAGGCGCTGGGCTGCTTTGTGATGCTGGCGGCGGCCTTCGGCATCATCGTGGTGCTCTATGAGACCAACGACTGGAGCGATTTTCGCACGCTCTCGCCCTTTCTGTGGCTGGCGCTGGCGTACCTGATCTCCGTGGGCCGCCCGGCCGTGCCGCTGGCGGCGGCCGCGGGCATGGCGGTGACGCTGGCGGTGATGCTCGCCCTGCCGCCCACGGGCATGTTCGCCACCATGGCGCACTTCGACGCGCCGGTCTACAGCGAGGACCTGTCCCAGACCATCCGGGAGTACCTCGTCTACGACCCCGACGCGCAAAACCCGCTGACCAACACCGTGCGCCTGGACGTGGACACGCTGCAGGCGATGGAGGAGATCCCGGCGGGCTTCGGGCTTCAGCACGGGTGGTTCACCACCGAGAGCACGGGCAAGAGCCGCTGGATCCTGACCGACCACCTCAAGTGCGTGGTCAACGGCTACGAGCGCGTGACCGACATGTCCGGCTACAAGGTCTACCGGCTGATCGCGTCCTACGAGGAGGAATGACATGACCCGCGACTCCGTCCGCCGCGCCGCGGCGCAGGCGGCGCTGGTGCTTTTGGTGGCGCTCGTCTCCGCGCCGCTGTTTTATCTCCTGGCCGGGCGGCCCGCCAGCGACCTGAGCATCCACGCCACCTGGGCCGCGGAGGGCGATTTCTCGGACCTGACGAGCTTTTTCCACCACGGCGCGCACCCGATGTGGCACGTGCTGGTGGCGCTGGTGATGCTCGCGGGCGTCCCGCTCGCCCCCGCCGCCGCGGGGGTGACGGCGCTGCTGAAGGCGGCGGAGGTATGGCTGATCTACCGCCTCCTGGACCGCCGCCTGGGCGGCCGCATGCGGCCGGAGGCCGTGGCGGCCCTCGCCTTCGCGCTGGGCATGGCCGCCAGCCTCCTCACCCCCCTCAACCCCGCCGTCTACGCCGGGGTCGGCTCGCCCAACACCTGGCACAGCCCCACCCAGCTCATCGCCATGGTCTGGATGCTGCTGTGCGTGCCCTATACCGCCCGCTGCTTCGACCGCTACGGCGCCCCCGGCACCCCCCTCCCCTGGCGGGAGGGCGCGGCGCTGGGCCTGATGCTGCTGTGCAGCCTCGCGGCCAAGCCCACCTTCATGCAGGTCTTTCTGCCCGCGGCGTGCCTGTTTTTCCTCTATCACTGGATCGGCCACCCCGGGCGCAGCCGCTGCTTCCTGCGCCTCATCGCCTGCGTGCTGCCGGCGGTGGCGCTGATGATCTTGCAGTACATGTACTACTTCGGCATCATCGTGCCCTCGCAGGGGGACATGGTGCTGGAGATCTCCCTGGAGAAGCTGGGCCGCGTGGCGCTCTCCACCCTGCTCATCCAGGCGTTCCCGCTCTATGTGGCCGTGGCGTACCGAAGGGAGAAGGGCGATACGCTCTACGCCCTGGCGCTGGTCATGGACGCGGTGGGCGTTCTGGAATACCTGCTGCTGGGCGAAAACGGCCGCCGCGCCGCCGACGGCAACTTCGGCTGGGGCATGATGGGCGCGGCGCTTCTGATGTGGGTGGTGGCCGCGGCGCGCTTCTTTGACGCGCGCGAGGCGGCCGGCCGCCTGCGCCGGGCGGCGGGGCTGGGGCTGCTGACGTGGCATGTGGCCTCGGGCGCCTACTACGTTTTCTACCTCTATACCTCCGGCGCCGTGCTGTGACTGGAGCGGGAGGCGCCGCGCACATGGCCGTAAACGATCAAAAATACCCCCCCATGCGCACGTTCGCATGGGGG